>JAAVXR010000022.1 GCA_022790755.1 Hespellia sp.
ATAATGCTCCAGTGCTTTGTCGTCATACAGATATTCTTCCTCACCATTCTTTGGCATCGCCTTATAAAGCGGAGGCATCGCGATATAAATATGTCCTTCATAGATCAACTCCGGCATAAAACGGTAGAACAGCGTGAGCAGAAGCGTGGAAATATGCGCGCCATCCACATCCGCATCGGCCATGATAATAATCTTGTCATAGCGCAGTTTGCTGATATCAAAATCGTTGCCATACCCCTCCGAAAATCCACATCCAAACGCGTTGATCATTGTTTTGATCTCTGCGTTGGCCAATACTTTATCAATACTTGCCTTTTCCACGTTCAGAATCTTTCCGCGGATCGGCAAAATCGCCTGATATTTTCGATCTCTCGCCGTTTTCGCAGATCCCCCTGCAGAATCTCCCTCCACAATAAAAATCTCACATTTCCCAGCATCGCGGCTCTCACAGTTGGCAAGCTTCCCATTGCTGTCAAAAGAATATTTCTGTTTCGACAATAGATTCGTCTTAGCTTTCTCCTCTGTCTTGCGGATCTTTGCGGCTTTCTCAGCGCAAGAAAGTACTTTTCTAAGCGCATCCAGATTGCGATCAAAATATAATACGATCTCATCGCCGGTCACTCTGCCCGTCGCTTTCGCTGCATCCGGGTTGTCCAATTTCGTTTTCGTCTGTCCCTCGAATCGGGGGTCCGGATGTTTGATCGAAACGATAGCCGTCATGCCGTTGCGGATATCAGCACCCGTAAAATTCGCATCCTTTTCCTTCAGAATTCCCAATTCACGCGCATATTGATTCATCACCGTCGTAAAAGTGGTCTTAAAGCCAGTCAAATGGGTTCCGCCTTCCGCGTTGTAGATATTGTTGCAGAATCCGAGAACATTTTCATGAAATTCATGGATGTACTGAAACGCAATCTCCACTTCGATCCCCTCAGCATTTCCTTTAAAATAGACGGGTTCATGCACCGTATCTTTCTTCTCATTCAATTCCCGAATGAAACCGATGATTCCATCCGGTTCGTGGAAGATAATCCTCTCCGGCCTTTCCGCCCTCTTATCCTCAAATACGATCGTCAATTCCGGATTCAGATAGGTGGTCTCATGCATCCTACTTTTCACTTCTTCCGCACGGAATCTGACTTTCTCAAATATTGTGTCATCCGGTAGAAAATTCACCCGGGTGCCGGTCTTCTTTGTCTTTCCGATGACGGGGAGCAATCCTTCCTCCAATTCAATAACCGGCTTTCCTCTCTTATAACGGTCATGGTGAACGGCCCCCTCTCTGCTGATCTGTACATCCATATACGCAGAGAGTGCGTTTACGACAGAGGAGCCCACTCCGTGCAATCCGCCACTGGTTTTGTAAGCAGAGTCATCAAACTTGCCACCGGCATGCAGCGTCGTATACACAATCCGTGCTGCGGAGACGCCTTTTGCATGCATCCCGACCGGCACTCCTCGTCCATTGTCCTCCACCGTTGCAGAACCGTCTTTTTCCAGAGTCACATGTATTTCAGAACAATAGCCTGCCAAATGTTCATCTACCGCATTGTCTACGATCTCATAGATCAAATGATTCAATCCTTTGGTAGACACGCTTCCTATGTACATTCCAGGCCTTTTGCGGACAGCTTCCAATCCTTCCAGAACCGCAATACTGTCCGCATCATATGTATTTTTTCCCGCCATAATTTTGTTCCTTCCTTTCAACTTCACCATAATAGCACAAAATCTGGTATTTAATCAACCATCTTTTCCTTCAATCAGTACACGATATAGTGCATCCGCCAATACTTCCATCGCGTTTTTCATCTCCTCCACAGTATTTGTCTGCGCGCCGGCCTCTATCAGCAAGGATTTTGGCATCATATGAAGACTGTAACGGTAACCTTTCAGATAAATATGCCTTGCAAATCCTGGATAATGCGTCTCACAGGCCATCTGCATTTGAAAAGAAAACGACAGATTATCTTGAATATATGGATTATAGAGATACTCAATGTCTCCGTTCGTCCGGGTACGGCTTAGACCGTTAAAAAACATAATCTTTGCAGTGGGTTTCCCATTTACTTCCGTAACCAGATGCGTATTTTCTCCCACGCCATCCCTGTGCAGATCTATGACCACTTCAATACTCGGATTTTCTTCCAGAATCTTACGGACTTCCACCTCCGCCTGTTCATAAGCCTTGCTTCTGTCCAGTTTTCCATCAATCAGATCGTAGACCCCTGTGTTATGAATCGTCGGGATACCCTTTGCATTCAAAAGCGCCGTCAGATATTCCCCCACGCCCACAATCGTTGTGGAGGTGTCTCCTGGAACCGAGTCTGCAAACGCTTCCTGAGAATGCGTGTGGAAAACCAGAACTTTCGGTCCGCCGCTGCTCTGATCAATCTTCATATCGCGGCTCAATAGATCATCCACGTTCAATTGTCCTGCGTCAATCATCGTCGTACTGTCAACCGTATAGAAATTGGTGAGGAGATACTCAAAATCTCTCAGTTTTTCGATCGACATATCTATCGCAGCATTCACAGCCTGCGGATCAGATGGAACCTCCTCCCCCACCAGATTTCCATTCTCATCAATCATATTTTCATCATTCGCCTGCATCTCCAAAATCATGGCAATGGTCGCAGCATCCTCCGTTTCTTCCCGATATCCCTCCTGTTTTTCCACATAGTCTGCTAGCGGCACAAGCGTAGATATCTGATCCAAAAGCCATTCATTCCAGGTTGTGGACTGATCTTCTTTCAAATATGCAAGAGAAGGGGCATAGGTACTTTGGGCCTGTTCCAATATAAACTCCTGTCCTTTACGGTGCATCTGTTCCGTCAACCGTTCCCCACAAAGATACAGGAGTATACAGGAAAGCAAGCCTACCATTCCTAAAATACCCCAGTTTTGTTTTCTTCTTTTTTTCAACCATACACCCGCATTTTTTCGTTCCATTTTACACTATATGAAAAAGCGGTTCCATTTATGAAGCTGTCCGATTCGTGAAAAGAAGATTCAGACTTTCTGAAATCGTATAACTGATCTGTTTGATCATTTCATCCACATCTTTCGGTGTCACAAACATCCCATTCAGATGAGGCGAAATCAATTCTTTGACCAATTCATATTTTTCCGCTGCATTATAAGAACGCAAGACTTCCCCCACACCCTTCAGCGACTCTGAAGTCTCCAGGGCCTGGATCAGACTTTCCATTGTGTCGCTGACGATCGTAGCAGCATCCACCACAGTCGGGACCCCGATTGCAAATACCGGAATCCCTGTCGTCTCTTCCGTAATTCCATTCCGATGATTTCCAACGCCGGAGCCAGGGTTGATACCGGTATCTGCAATCTGAATCGTGCGGTTCAGCCTGCGGCTGTTTCTGGCAGCTAATGCATCAATCGCAATCATCAGATGCGGCTTTGTCTCTGCGACAACGCCGCGCAGAATCTCAACCGTCTCCATTCCGGTCTGTCCCATCACACCGGGAACAATCGCGCTCACCAAGTTGGCATGTTCCATCCCCATCGCATACTTTCCATATTCTTTGACGATATGACGTGTCACGCAGAGATTATCCACCACATAAGGCCCCAGAGCATCCGGCGTCACCTGTCGGTTTCCAAGCCCTACCACCAAGATCGACAAATCCTCCTTCTCCTGCAGATCATGCCTGACAATCAATTCCCAGATATAATCTGCCAGTTCTTCCGAAATCTCTCTGTGATAATCCTCATCCGGAACCGCTAGATTCGGGGCTTCCAGCGTGATGTAGGTCCCAACCGGTTTCCCCATCGTCTTCGCCCCCTTCTCTGTCTCGATCACGACACGGCTCATACGGATTTCTCGCTCTTCATCATAGTCTTCTTCCAGAATCACGCCCGGAACCTCCACATTCTCCGACTCAAATCGCTCCTTGTCCTCCAACGCCAAGTCCGTACGCACACTAGATCTGTCTAACATTACAATTCCTCTCTTTCCCTGCCCGGTACAACATAAATCTCTCCATACCAGCCTGTTTTCTGTTCATTTTGTAATCAACTCTAGTTTTTACAATATTTTGGGAAATATGTATTGACAAGCCAGTATGCTTAGCATAAAATAAATGAGTATGTTCCGTTGGATTGTCCGTGTCCGATTCCAGCGGTATATTTCTGAAAATATTCATCATAATCACATAGTTGGAGGTGTACAGATTGGCTAACATTAAATCTGCGAAGAAAAGAATTTTAGTAAACCAGACCAAAGCGGCGAGAAATAAAGCAATCAAATCCAAAGTAAAAACCATGGTTAAAAAAGTGGAGAACGCTGTAGAAGCAAAAGACGCCGCAGCAGCACAGGCAGCGCTGCGAGTTGCGATTTCTGAGATCAACAAGGCTGGGAGCAAAGGCGTATATCATAAGAGAACTTGCTCCAGAAAGATTTCCCGACTGACGAAAGCCGTAAATGGCGTTGCATAATGGAATAGAATCAAATCGTATTGAAAAAAGTATCATAAAATTGAAAAACTAAGAAAGCGTATCACCCCTACCCTCTAGGTGATACGCTTTTTCCATTCCTCGACCAATCGTTCCAGCGACCATGCGGCGTTCGCCGGACTGGTGGACGGAAGCTTTATCGCTTCTCTTCCACATTTTGGATAGATATATTTCATGTACAGCCGATGTGCGGTTCCACCATTGCAACAGATCTGCCGAATATCGGCGCGATTCAATATCTTTCGAATATCGGCCGGCACCACATTACGAATGCTGCTGTCGCTGGAACCTGTAATATCGCAGGAGGCGATCACATCCCAGACTGCGATATGATGGGCAAGTAAAAACGCCTTCTTCTCATCAATCGTCTGTGGGACTTCCGCCTCCCTCATTGCTGCAAGTACTCTCCAGAAGCGATTCTGGGGATGTCCGTAGAAAAATCCCATTTCTCTGGATTTTACAGACGGAAACGACCCCAAAATTAAAATTTGCGATTTTTCATCAAATACCGGTTCAATTTCGTGCAGAATACTCATGATTAGTTGTTGATCAACTTATCCTCGTCACTCCAGCTGTACAGCTTACGAACTTCCGCACCAATCTGTTCTGCAGAATGCTCTGCGGCTTTCTTTCTCATCGCTTTGAAATGAACCTGACGTCCTGCAGGTGACATATCCAGCAAGAACTCTTTTGCGAAAGTACCATCCTGAATATCGGAAAGGATCTTCTTCATCGCTTTCTTCGTATCTTCTGTGATGATCTTTGGTCCTGTAATATAATCGCCATATTCCGCCGTGTTGGAGATGGAATATCTCATTCCTGCAAATCCAGACTGATAGATCAAATCTACGATCAGTTTCATCTCATGGATACACTCAAAATATGCATTTCTCGGATCATATCCAGCTTCACACAATGTCTCAAAACCTGCCTGCATCAATGCACAGACACCACCACAGAGAACTGCCTGCTCACCGAACAAATCTGTCTCTGTCTCTGTCCGGAAAGTGGTCTCCAAGACACCAGCTCTTGCGCCGCCAATGCCGAGTGCATATGCCAATGCCAGATCCAGAGCCTTTCCTGTCGCATCCTGCTCCACAGCTACCAGACATGGAACACCTTTACCCACCTGATATTCGCTTCTTACGGTATGTCCCGGTCCTTTCGGCGCGATCATGGTAACATCCACATCCTTCGGCGGTGTGATGCATCCGAAGTGAATGTTGAAACCATGTGCAAACATCAGCATATTTCCTGCTTCCAGATTCGGTTCAATATCTTTTTTATACATATCAGCCTGCAATTCATCATTAATCAGAATCATGATGATGTCAGCCTGTTTTGCTGCCTCTGCCGCTGTAAACACCTCAAATCCCTGCTCCTCAGCTCTCTTCCAGGACTTGCTCCCCTCGTAAAGGCCAATGATCACATCACATCCGGATTCCTTCAGATTCAGAGCGTGTGCGTGTCCCTGACTGCCATAACCGACAATCGCAATTTTCTTCCCTTCCAACATGGAAAGATTGCAGTCTTCCTGATAATAAATTTTTGCTGCCATTTTAACATTCCTCCTAAAAATTGAATTACTTAAAATTGTTTCCACAGAATAAATCTCCGCAGATATGTTAATATGTTAAAGACTTTCGTCTCTAGCGCCTTTCATCCATTTGAAACGAACTCACGTTTCAAAGATCAAATCACTCTCTCAATAATATGGACGTCTAATAAACCTCAAAAAAATGTCACGTCCTCGATTCCTCTGGAGAGCGCAGTAATCCCAGTTCTTGCAAGCTCCAAAATCTCATAACCATCCAGAAGATTCAGGAACGCTTCCAGCTTCGACTGATTTCCAGTCAGCTCAATCATGATACATTCTTTCTCAACATCCACAATCTTTGCGCGGAAAATGTCTGCCAGAGAAATCACTTCTGCTCTTTGAGCAGCGTTTGCTCTCACCTTGACCATAATCAGTTCTCGATAAACGGATTCTCCATCATTCAAAAGCTTAATCTCTCTGACATCCTCAAGCTTTCGAACCTGCTTTTCAATCTGAGAGAGAATCAACTCATCCCCGGTAGCCACCACGGTAATTCTGGTAAATCTCGGATCTGCAGTCGTTCCCGCAGTAATACTGTCAATACTATATCCCCGGCGGCTAAAGAGACCCGCGATCCTGCTCAGAACACCGGGATTATTGTCAACCAATAAAGAATATACTTGTTTTCTCATTTTTCCTCCACTCTGTACACGTTTTGAAACACAAACAGCTAAAAACAGAGTGCATTCTGTTTTTAAATCATATCAATTTCATTTCTATTTGTCAAGTATTGTTTTTAACTGCGCAAAAACGGTACAAAATATTAAAATATATCAAAAATCGAATTATTTTCGATATCCATCCGGATTCGTAGACTGCCATCTCCAGGAATCTTCACACATTTCCTCGATTCCTCGCATAGCCGTCCAGCCCAGCTCCTTCTCTGCCTTGGACGCATCACAGTAGCAGGTGGCAATATCCCCGGCACGTCGTGGTTTGATCTCATAAGGAATCGGCTTTTTACATGCCTTTTCATAGGCCTTTACCACATCAAGAACACTGTAACCTGTTCCCGTTCCCAAATTATAAATGTGGACGCCTTTCTGGGTTTCCATTTTCTCGATGGCTTTGACATGACCGATCGCCAGATCTACCACATGGATGTAATCTCTAACCCCAGTTCCGTCTGGAGTCGGGTAATCATCGCCGAACACACCAAGCTTTTCAAGCTTACCGACAGCCACCTGTGCGATATATGGTACCAGGTTGTTTGGAATTCCTTTCGGGTCCTCCCCAATTAATCCTGATGGGTGCGCTCCGATCGGGTTGAAATACCGAAGCAACATCACATTCCATTCCGGATCGCCTGTGTGAAGATCGGTCAGGATCTGTTCCAGCATCCCCTTCGTCTGACCATAAGGATTGGTGATCTGTCCTTTCGGACAGTTTTCCGTAATCGGAATTTCCGCCGGATCGCCGTACACCGTCGCAGAAGAACTAAAAATAATATTCTTACAATTGTGCTTTCTCATGACATCGCACAAAATCAAGGTTCCTGTAATATTGTTATGATAATATTCCCAAGGCTTAGCCACCGATTCTCCTACAGCCTTCAATCCCGCAAAATTGATAACCGCCGTGATATCCTCCTGTTCAAAAATCGGTTCCAGATCTTCTCGGTTCAGAAGATCTCCTTTATAGAACTTGACCGACTTTCCTGTGATCTGCTGCACGCGCTCCAAAGCCACTTCACTGGAATTGTACAAATTATCCACAACCACAACTTCATAGCCTCTCTCCAAAAGTTCTACACAAGTATGACTGCCGATATAACCGGCGCCGCCTGTAACCAAAACTGACATCTTCTCTCCTCCTTTTAATCATTCAACCAGAGATACGTCGGATACATCCCAGCTTCCTTCATCTCTTGAATCGCTTTTGTCACTACCGCTTTGTCTTCTTTATAAGTAACTCCGTACCACCTATCTTCCGAACGCAGTACTCTGACCGCTGCCTTGTCTTCCCGGAGCAATTCTCCTACCACCGTTGGCAGAAAATATTCGCATTTCAGAGGATTACTCTTCAGATTCTCTTCCAGGAACTTCGAAAAACGATCCCGCAATTCCAGCAACATGCTTCTCGTGAATCCAAACATGTTCATGGAAACGACACTTTCCGGGGACACCGACGTCCAGGTTCTCCCATCATCCTCCGTGTACGCCGCTCCATCCGCTGTCTTCTCAATATGCGTACGCTCCGTAATCCCCTGCAGATAACCGTCCGTGTCCATCTTGCAGACTCCGCGAGCCACATGACCATTCTCTGTCAATGTATTTTTCAGTACATATCCAACCATTGCGTACTGATATCTTTCACCATCCTCATGTGAAATCAGATATTCGTAGATCATTTTCAGGGCGTTTCTCCCATAATAATCATCCGCGTTGATCACCGCAAACGGTCCGTCAATTTCGTCAATACAGCTCAAAATAGCATGTCCTGTACCAAACGGCTTCATGCGCCCCTTTGGCACCTGGAATCCTCCTGGAAGATTGGTGAGCTCCTGATACACATAAGCAACCTCCATGTGCCTGGACATCCGATCTCCAATACTTTTCCTGAAATCAGCTTCATTTTCTCTTTTGATAATAAAAATCACTTTCTCAAAACCCGCCTTTTTTGCGTCATAAAGGGAAAAGTCCATAATAATATGCCCCTGTTCATCCACGGGGTCAATTTGCTTCAGACCGCCATATCGGCTGCCCATACCAGCCGCCATGATTACCAACACTGGTTTTGTCATATCGCCGCTCCTATTCTCTTCAAATTAAATATGTTTCCTGCATAACAGTATACCGCGCCCCGGACATAAAAACAATAAAAAGTCCCCTGGCAACTCTAATTATCTTACTGGAGTTTCCAGGGGTTGTCAATCTTTAGGAACGACTCTACGCTTTCTGTTGTATTTTCAACACTTCTTCCTCTGTAAGTTCTAATAGATTCGCTACTTCTAACGCTGAAAAGCCTTTTCGAAGCAGTTTTAAAGCACTTTCGCCAATTCCTTCTAATCTGCCTTCTAATCGACCTTCATTCTTTAATTCTTCTAACGCTGTACACAAATTTCGCACCTCCCCATTCTCTCCCTGCCGAATTAGCTCTGAGGAATCTGTAATCATTCCGATCATTGTAATTAACTCTGTATCCATATCGCGGTTACCGTACACTTCAATTTTGCCGCCAGAACTCTTTCCATCTCACATCTGATTTTACGTGCTCTTTTCTTGCCACTCCATCACGCTCTCTTTCTCTTTTGTTCCATTTCTATTATAACAAATTTTTGAGAGTCTGCAACCTGCATATTACTAGAATGAATAGCCATCTGAAAAAACACGTATCAAATTTATCCTTGCGTCGTATCGATCTCCTCCAGTGTCTTTTCCAATGTAGCCGCAGAAGACCGCAAAAGTTCTCGTTCCTTCTCATTCAGCGGGATCTCCACAATATCTTCGGCGCCATTACGGCCGATGACCGTGGGAAGTCCAATGCAAATTTTATGCATTCCATAATGACCTTCTGCGTAGCTGGATACCGTCATAATCGAGTGTTCATCTCTGACTAAGGACTGTGCGATTCTGCGCACTGCCATCGCCACTGCATAAAAAGTAGCACCTTTCCGATCTATAATCTCATAAGCGCTATCTTTGACTTCCCGATAAATATCATCCAGTTTTAAACTATCTCTCGTCCTGCCATGTTGCCTGCAATACTCATCCACCGGCAGTCCCGCAACTGTTGCACTGCTCCAGACAGCAAGTTCACTGTCTCCATGTTCCCCGATAATCCATGCATGAATATTTCGGTAATCTAAGACAAATTCTTTTCCCAACAAATACTTTAATCGCGCCGTATCCAGAACGGTCCCGCTTCCGATTACACGCTCCGAAGGGAATGCCGACAACTTGAGCGCCAAACTTGTCAGTACATCCACCGGGTTCGATACGATCAAAAGAATACATTCCTGATTGTAAGCAACGATTTTTGGAATAATCTGCCGAAATACCCCGGCATTTTTGGCCGCGATGTCCAACCTTGTCTCTCCCGGCAGCTGGTTTGCTCCTGCCGTCACAATTACCAGATAGGCATCCTTTAGGTCACAATAGTCCCCGGCATAGATTTCCGATGGCACTGTAAATGGAATTCCGTGCGCAATATCTAGCGCCTCCCCCTCCGCCTTTTTTCGGTTCAAATCAACCAGGACCATCTCATTAAAAAGTCCACTTTCCACCAAAGTATATGCGATCGTCGCACCGACACTTCCACATCCGATAATTCCACATTTTTGAATATTCATAGTTCACCGTCTCCTGATATTTTCCTATTATTGTTTCCGGTTTTTCCGGAAATATAATTCTGTGGAACATCTTTTAAATCTCACATACTGGTATATACCCAAGAAATACAAAAAATCTGCCCACTTCATGGGGCAGATTTTTACTTATTCTTCTGATAGATCGTGGCGAGCTGACGCACTCTTTCTGACATTTCTTCATCTATAATGTCCAGTCCGACTGCTTTTAACATCTGACCAAACACGGTAAACCTGCGATAAGCTTCCTCCCCAGAATAATCAAATATCATGGGATTTGTCCAAAGATTGAGCACAAGTATAATCAACTCCGCCAATTCTTCCGGATAATCCGTTTCAATCGAACCGTCTGAAATCCCCTGCTGAATAATCGGCAAAATATAATTTGGCGCAACATTATCGACCGTATCCTGCAGCAAGCCAAAAAGAAGTTTTGAGTTATTGTGAAAATTCGGAGCTATGGTAAAGATATCATCCTGTACAGGACGATTCATGGATTCTTTGAAAATTATTTTCAGCTTATCTTTTCCATTGAGATCTTTGCGGTCACGAATCTTTACAAGAAGCTGATTGGACTCCGCCGTCATTCGATCTGTCACCGCAATCAAAATATCTTCTTTTGATTTAAAATGATGATAAATGGCTCCTTTGCTGAGCCCGCCTAAATGATCAATGATATCCTGAATGGAGGTATGCTCATATCCTTTCTCCATAAAAAGGCGAAAAGCGACGTCCAATATCAACTGTATGGTTTCTTCTGGGTGCTTGTTTCTTGCCATGATCTCTCACTCTCCAATAACATACTAATAGAATGTATTGATATTATCATATTCTTTGAAAATATGTCAAGATTTTTCATTCATCCTCTTTATCTGTTCTTTTCATAAAGATTTTTTACGATTATTTCCATAATACAAGAAAGAAGTCAATATGAGAAGAACAAAACAGATTCCTGCTCTCAGGAAATTCATATACTTTTCCGGAGTAAGAATCACACTTACCGCACATAACATCGAAAGGAAAAAGCCGCCCATTCCGCCTAATATCGAAGATACACTTTGTTTGACAATACTCACTTCACTCTCCCACTCCATAACAGGAAAATGTAAGTTGATGGCGATTCCATATACACAGGAAAACAGAATCATGATGGCTGGAATCAACAGTATCCAAATCAAATCTGATATTGCAGGCTTTATCGCAAATATCATCAATAATTCTGACAAAAGATAAAAAGGGCACAATAGTAATAAATTCATCCCTATTTTTGCATCCAGAATCGTTTTTATGGACAAAGGCAAGCTCTGTACAATCCACCAGTTTTTCCCTTCCATAGAAATGGAAGTGGCTGTGGTCGTCATCATACAAAACGTACCGGCCAATGCAAAAGGGATCAATGATTCCAGGCGAATAAACGTGGGTAAGATTTCTTTCAGCGTTTCTACATCGGCAAAAAGTAAAGCACCGGAAAGTACGCAGCCCATGATCGGACCGATGATTGTATTGGTTACATAAATGCTGGAAGAAAAGTACCTTCTGAATTCTCGAATACACAGAGCAGATAAAACAGGAGTTTCTTTTTGTTCCCCCAATTTATAGTCATGTCTAGCAAAACTACTGAAAAGATTTCTGCAAATCTGATGGAAAAAGTGAGAAATCAGACCAGCCATTCCTACAAATATCATCAGAGAAATACCGGAACAAAACAGTGTCTGTAAGAAGTCTCCATGATTCATGGCCGTGCCAAGCCATACGGCAGGCGGATAAAGTTTTCTTAACAATATAAAAACAAATTGGGACAACTCCCTTAACACATCAGGATTGAAGCTGTCTTCTATGACAGCCAAACGGGAAGAAAAATACAAGATCATCAACACTACAAGAATAGATAATCCCGTCGCAACCAGGCTTTTATGACGCATACGAGAAGTAACACCCATGATTAACGTTCCGATCAGACAGGCTCCCACGATGGGAAGCAATGGCACAGACCAGATACCAAAAAAGATTGTCAAATAAAAGGAAAATGCCGGACGTATTTTCCAAGCATATACGACGATTCCCGGGAGTAATACCATCAACCCCACCAGGAGATCCTCCACATACATTCTGAACAATCGACTGAGTGCCACAGCAATTTTTGACACAGGAAGTGAACAGAATATGTCATAACCTTCTTTACGAAAAATTGTATCGCCCGCTTTTAAAACGCCGAATACAAAAATTAGCAAACTGGAAATGGCGATCAGATACGGTAAAACAACATCCTCCACTCCAAGAAAGATCAGTCCATAGGACAGACCGCCCACATAGAAAACCAGGAGACACAACACCACAATCCAAACTGCCAACATTCCAACTGCTCTTTTTCGCACCTTCCGATCTCTTGAAAAGCGCAAAGTATTTAAACCATATAGATTACAAAGTTCCAATTTTGTCAACCATTTGATCTGTTCCAGCATCCTCCACCACCTCCATAAAAATAGATTCCAAGGATTTTTCGCGTTTTGTTATTTCTTCCATACTGCCGGAAGCCACCAACATCCCGTTTTTGATAATTGCCACCTTGTTGCAGAGCTTTTCCGCCACATCTAAAACATGGGTGGAGAAAAAGATTGCACCTCCCTGCCTGCAGACGCCACGCATGATATCTTTTAAAAGAACGGATGCCTTGGGATCGAGTCCAACGAAGGGTTCATCCAAAAGCCAAAGCTTTGGCCGGTGTACCAGTGCACCAAGCAATGCCAGCTTCTGTTTCATACCGTGAGAATAGCTGGAAATCAAATCTCCAAGAGATTCGATCATCTCAAACGCATTCCCATATTTTTGAATCTGCTCCTGTCTGTCTCTGGCGCTAACCTGAAACACATCTGCGATAAAATTCAAATATTGTATTCCCGTCAGATATTCATAGAGGTCCGGATTGTCCGGAATATAGGCAAACTGACGTTTACATTCGATCGGCGTCTTCTGGATGTCTACCCCGCCAATCTGGATGGACCCTGCGTCAAAATCCTGGATGCCTGCCACGCACTTTAATGTAGTCGTCTTGCCTGCTCCATTATGACCGATAAAAGCATAAAGATCCCCGGGAGCAATATGAAGACTCAGATCCGTGACCCCTTTCTTGCTTCCCGCATAATGTTTTGTAAAATGTTCAATCCTTAACATCACAAATACTCCTTTCCTGCTTCCCTTTCCGACAACAGTCTTCCGACAATTCTTTGAAACGCTTCGTCGTTCTGTATCCAGTCAAACGCTGGGTTGGTAAATGCCTCCTCTATACTCTGCTGAACAAATTTCGAATCCCGAGGCGCCATACTTCCAAGCGGAAGCCTGTCGATCCATTCGTCCAACAAATCAAAATATGCGTCCCCGTGCAATTTGGGCTGTCCTGATTTTAAAAGTTCCCCGATGCTTTTTTCAAAAGATGCAAGCGCTTCCAACGTCTCCTTTTTCTTTTCATTTGCCGCATAGAGAACTGCCTCCTGAAAATAAAACTGTGCCGCCAGATTCGGATGTAGAGCCCTTAATTCATAGAGATCCATCACTCCCTGGATCCGTCGAATCGTCTCTTCACATAGTTTGAGATCCGTCCGATATAATGTCAGAAATAAGACCGCATTTCCCACCATATTCAATAGATTGATATACTGTTTCGCCTGTATATAACTTTTTGCTTTCGCAATGTCCCCCACCATCTGATATGCCTGTATCAAGATAGCTTCACTCTGTCCCGCAACATGAAAGGGATCTGACGCAGGTTCCAGTATATCAATCACTTCCGCAACTTTCCCAAGCTGAAGACTGATTCCAGCTTTGACCGTCAAAGCTTCCCCGCACACGCCTACATTACTGCAATGATCTAGAATCCGATCGCACCACACAATAGCCTCCTGCAAAAGTTGTACGCGCTCCTCTTCTGTCTCGGCCAACATAAAATGATTCCAGTACAGAACACAGAGCTGTATCAGAAAAGGATAACAGGAATAATATTGATGTGCCAGAAAACGAATCTTTTCCACCACTTCATGAAATGGGAGTTGCACAAAATCTTTGGATAATTCGGCATAGTACCGTCGAATCTGCTCCTCAGAAAGCTGTGCCTCATAACCGATCAACTCGTCAATCGACACACCAAAAAACGATGCAAGCTGCGGGAGCAACAAAAGATCTGGCATACTCTGTGCGTGTTCCCATTTTGAGACGGAAGCTTTGGTCACGCCGATAAAATCCGCCAACTCTTCCTGCGTAAGCTTGCGCTCGTGCCGCAGCCGAATGATATTATCTGATAAATGTAGTGCATTCATACCTTCCCTCCTTCTGAGCTTCTCCTTTGACTTAAGATTCAACCATCCAAAGGTACTTTTTTGTTTTCTAAAAGTATTGTAACAAAAATAGCCCCCATTCCACAATGACGTGTAACGATACTTTCGGAGAAAAAGTCAACTGTTAGGAAACACAATAATGATGCTGTAATTCTTGTATTTTATGCTTTATTAACTCTATCAACTCTGGCGGTTCTAACACAGTAGCATTATTCCCAAAAGACAGGAAATAATCAGCAACCCACTCTAAAGCAGACTGATTTATTTCCAAATCAATGATCCCACCGCCTGTCGAAAATGTTTTTAAACCTTCAGCCAGAAAGCATTCTGTTTCGCAGCGCTTTACTCCCGTTTCCGTCAACTGAATCTTTATGTGGTAATCTTTCTCGATTTCTGTTTTTTCAAGATATTCTTGAATAGACTCCGGAATCGGATACTTTCCGTTTAAATAAGGCTTCTCCTCTATGATTTTTTTGATTCGATCAACACGAAACACTCTAATTTGATTTACTGATGTGCAGTATGCAGGACAATACCAGAGTCCGTTCATCGCGTATAATCCGATAGGTATAATCGTTCGCACACGTTCCGAATGTACGGAAGCATATTGTATTGTTGCCGCATGACGGTTCGCGACAATATGATACATGGATTTTAATAGTGGAGATTCACAATGCCTGTCTGGAATCCAAAACACAATTTTCTTTTGAATCTGCGAGATGCTGTTTTGTATATCTATTGGCAGACAATTTAAAAATTTTTTCAAGACAGAAATTGTTTCCTGCTCAAAAGGTAGATCACGATAAAATTGCAAAGCTTGACAGGCAAAGAATACAGCCTTGGCTTCACTTTCTGAAAAAGTGATCGGTGGCAGAATACGCTCTTTTAAAATGTGATAACCGCCTGCAGCGCCAACTTCAGAATACAATGGAAATCCTGCTTGTTCCAATTCCTGCAAATCGCGCAGAATTGTTCTTTTTGATACGGAGAATTCATTTGCCAATTCTCCTACTGTAAAATCTTTTTTTACATTTATTGTTATCATCATTTCAATCAGTCGTTTTGCTTTTGACATTTTAAAACTCCTCCCCAAACAATGACAGCTTTTGTCACTATTCCATGATAAACTATCTGTATTCCAAAAACAATAATGAAGGAGAATCTAATATGGAAAATTTGATGTACATGATGTTAATTAAGAAGAGTAAAACTTACAATAAGATAACAAAGAAAGTTGTCACAGAACATGTCGAGAATATCCGAAAATTGGACGATGAGGGAAAATTAGAAATTTGCGGTGTATTAAAAGGTTATCCCGGAATGGCGGGCATGTATATCCTAAAAACAGAAAGTTTTGAGGAGGCGGAAAAACTTTGCAATATGGAGCCCTTGGTTACAGGTGGATATGCAACCTATCAATTAGTCACTTTGCAGATTGCGAACCGGGAAAATAACTACTTGTTGTAATCCTTTTTCACTCCCCAAAACAAACTCTCTTTATTCTAAAATTCGATGATTTAATCAAACTGTGTGTTCCAATTTCTGTCGTTGTATGCGTCAAAACACATGAGAATTTGCTCATCCGTTGTTTTTTCTACTGCTAGATTTTTTGGTAGTTTCGATTGATCAAAGTACTGAATACCAGTGGTTTCGATGTTTTCCACAAATGCTCCGCTTGTTTCTTTGCAAAGAACAAATATCTTGATGACTCCAAAGGCATAATTGCACACGTTATGCTTTCGCCAATCTTGCACTGCAATAAGCCTTTCAGGCAAAACATCGAAGCCCGTTTCTTCCTTCACTTCTTTCACCACATTGGAAGCCACAGACTGATCCACATCACACCAACCGCCTGGAAGCGACCAGGTTCCATTATTTTCATGTACCAGCAAGATTTTTCCATCCTCAAATATTGCGGCTCTTGTATCAATCTTTGGTGTTTGATAGCCGCTTTCATTGCAAAATAAATCACATATCTTAGCCACGGGTATTTCCGTCCTCTCCGAAACCATCTCAGCTGCAATGGAACGTAGCTCTTTGTACCTCTCTATATCATAAATATTTTGTTCATAGGCAAGTCCTGCCTGTACGATACTCTGTATCCTGATCGCCCATTCCAGTATTTTATCATTCATGGTATTAGCATTACGAATCGTAATCATGTTTTTCTCCTGTATTGAATTTTAATTTATCACAATATGTTTCACACTTATGCTACCATAAAAACGAAAAAAACACATAAAACAATCTACGAAATCTTACACCTTTGATTCGGTATCATCACTTTCAAGGATCCTTTGAGATTCTGCTGCTATAATGTATTCCAAAAAGAATATGGAGGATATTTTCAATGAAAAAATATGTAAAAAATCGACTGTTATTGACCTGTGTGGTTTCTGTAGTAAGCCTTTCTATATTTGGATGTGGCCATGACAAAGATCCAGTAGATACTAAAAAATCGCCAGATACCGTGCAATTACAAGGCTCGGAGAAAACGCCGGAGAAAAATGCTGAAAAAACGCCAGACCTGACTGGAAGCATCAAAGAAATGCAAGGAAAACAACTCACTGTAATCGAGAATGTCACAGAGACGTCAGAGGATGGAGGCGAAACGATGATATCTCCTGGAGACGGAGACGATTCTGAATTCAACAAAATACCTGTCATATATGACGAAAGCACTCTGTTTTCAATTCAGACAATCTACAATGGCGGAGACAAGCAGGAAGTTACAGAAGCGACAGCGGACGATCTGAGTGTTGGAGATCTCATTGCAATCTGGGGAACAAGTCAGGAAGACAAACTGATAGCAACCCATATCCGTATCATAAAAGTTGTAATCTCATGAAAAACGAACTAGTGTACTGTATCACTCACATTTCGCCAAATGACTTGCCTGAATTTCCATCTGCTGCGTTGTCGGCGGTCAACGATGCCGCCGAATCGCCTCCCTTCTCCGCCTTGCAGACTGAAAATTCATTCTGCGTCATTTGGCCGAAAGCGAATGATACAGTACACTAGACGCAATAGCGGAGCAACTTCCTACAAACAAAGGAGTTGCTCCGTTTTATAATTTAGACTTAAAGTTTCATTCCTTTTTCCTCCGGTACAGATACAGGACAATGCCCGATAACAAAGTGATCATCTCTACCCTCATTATCTGACGCCAGATATTCAGAAAATAGTTCCAGGATGTAAACTCCTGATGCATGGACAGCTTTTGTATCTGCTCCACCTTTTCCTGAAATAATTTTCCATAAAATTCAAGTTCTGACCAGTACGCCGGCAGATAATCGCTGCCAGGATTCGCCATCTTTATTCCGGACAGGAAACACAGAAAAACGTTCCCAAAAGAACAAAGAATAGGAATATACATGGTAAATCTCCTTTTTGTCTTGCCTTTTTGAAACCATATCAGCCATTTTACCAACAACAATAACAAAACGCTCGTCATCAAAGCCCACAGCATCCAGGCTGTGACAGCATATAGTTTTCCGTCTATATAGGGCTTTTGGGAGCTGCCAAGTATGGATTCTACCTGACTGACCGCAAGATCAGAGGATTGGCCGTCATCTCTTTTTCGTATCGTTACGCTGTCAAACACCGCATCTTCCTTTGCAGCCGTCACACAGAGCGAACGACGTTCTTTTAATACGCCTGCAATTCTCCAGATTTTTCCATCCATCTGAACTTCCAGCCCACTCACCTGCTCAGAACCAAAGAGCTGCCAGGCAGTATCTAAATCCAACAGGCACATCCGCTCTTCTCCCGTCGTAAAATATCTTCCTTCCACGAGATTGCTTCCAAACACTGCTTCCGGCGCTCCCTGCATCTGACAGACTGATACCTTTTGTTCTCGTCCGGTACTCTCCGATGAAATCGTACAATTTTCACTCATATTCCAGAGAGCGGCTTCTGAAATGTTTTTATTCCCTTCTTTTTCCATCCACTGCCAGAATTCACTACTACTCGCCACACCTGCGGGATAAGACAGGGTAATCAGATTCCGAAAATTTTTCAATTGACATAAACCATTCAAAACCCAAAGATTCACTCCAAAATACAACAGAAATAAGATCCATGGTCTTTTCCAACTCATTCTTTCTCCCGTATCCGGTCTCCTTCCTCAACGTATTTTTCGGTAGATACGATGATCCGATCCGTCTCTTTGAGCGTGGATGTAATTGCGGCATGTTCTCCGTCCTTTTCCAAAACGGTGACAGGAACCCTCTTTGCAATCTGCACTGTTCCCAACATCTGCTCCTCCTCTTCCAGAGTCAGACAATAAGCGGTCTGTGCATCCTCCCGAAGCGCGGACAATGGAATGATCTGCTCGTAATCACTTTCTGAGGGTATTTCCATCGTCCAGGTGAAATGTTCCATTCCCTGCGCCGCCAAATCATTGGGTAAAGGTGCATACCATATTGTCTGCATAGCTTGGTTGGAAGTTGTAGCATCTGCCAATCCATTTGTCGTTTCTCCTCCCAAATGATTGCTTTCGCCACCGCCGCTCGCTTCTTTTCCGATTGCATCCAGTTTTACCTTCTTTTTCTTTCCAGAGCGAAATTGAATTTCCGCCTCCGCTCCTGCTTTTATTCTCTCTTTGTCCACGTCTTTGACTTCACCTTTTAACCGAAATCCTCCGTTCCCAACCGAAAGAATTTCCTGTCCGGTTGTAATCACTCCTGCCTGTACTCCCACCTGTAATACCGTACAATCCTGCGTCGCACAGAGTTTCCCTTTTGCTTCCTGATAGGATTTGAGCTTTTCCAACTCTTGTTTTGCCTGATCTGCCTGAATTTCTGCAGATTGAGCGCCTAATCTGGAAGCTTCTGCCGCATTGGCTGCATTGATATCCGACGCAGCGTCCTCCTGCCTGGCCAATTCATATGCATTCTGTGCCTGTTCGACGTCCTGGTGTGCGCTTTCCGTCTGCGTTCTTGCCTCCTGAAGCGCTATCTCCAGTTCCCGCAGCCGTTCTTCCTGCATCGCATTTTTTGTTTCCTCTTCCGATGTCGTTGTTTCCTCTGTAGTTTCCTCCAACGTCCCTCCTGCCTGCATTTCTTCCTGGAAACGGGCATAAGCCTCCTGTGCCTGCGCTTCGTTCTGTCTGGCAATCTCCAACCGCTTTTTGGCTTCTTCCAAAGACAAAGCGGCTCCCGTGGCCTGCGGAACACGGGCATTCTCCCGGGACGAGACATGTTGCTGCTCTGCCTGTAATTCTAATTGAGCAAGTTCCGCCTCTTTTTTCTGAATCGTTTCTTCCAGATATTCCATGCGAAACTGTACGAGACATTCTCCTTTCCTGACGTTGCTTCCAGACTTTGCCGTCCATTCTACCTGCTGCTGCGGCCACAAAAAGATCTGTTCTTCTTGCGCCGAAACCACAATTCCTTCTCCCTCACAAGAATAAGTCAACTTCCCGCCGGACACCTTCTGCGTCTGTACTTCTGCAACCAGTATGGAAGCTGCAGCGCGGGAAATGATCGTACAGACCACCATGACAGCCAGAAAAATCAGCAGAGACTGCAGCATCCATTTCTTCTTTCTTCCCATTTTGAGTCCTCCTAGCCCTCTTTCAAAACATGCCTCAAAATATATCCCGTCCTTGTCTTCACTCACCGATGTTCTTCGGAATTCCCGACTCCAGACAGCGCAATTCCCCTCTCCAGACTTTCCTGCCCTTCCAAGAACAAAAGCACCGCCGGGAGCATCGTTACCACAGAAGCCGCAAAGATGGTCAGCAGTTCTCCGTCCATCATTCGGGGCAGATAAACGGATAACGGCCAGAGCGCTTCCTTTTTCAGATAAGTCATCGGCGCCTCGATTGCATTCCAGTATTCCAGAAAACCCAAAATCAATATTGAGAAAATCCCCGGCATCCCAAGCGGAATTCCAATAGAGAAGAATATTCTGAAACTTCCAGCGCCGTCGAGTTTTGCGGCTTCTATCATCTCTTCCGGAATTCCTGCAAACGTCTTCTGCAAAATAAAGACCGGAAGCGTGGAAAAGATTGCAGGCAAAATCACCGCCGCACGGGTATCCAGTAACTGTAATGCGTCTAAAACCAGATATCCAGAAACCATCGTCACCTGAAACGGTAAGATCATCAACACCATATAGAGGAGCTCAAGCGCTTGTTTTCCTGGAAAACGAAATTGTGCAAATGCCCAGGCTGCCGGGACTGCTACGATCAACTGGCCGACCAGCACGGTAGCCACCTGTATCACCGAATTCCAAAACGCCGTAAAATATTCCGGCGTGTCCAACAACAATCTTACATAAGAACGAAGCGTCGGGTAACAGGGAAACACACGAAATGTCGTTTCATCCGCCGTATCCGCCAGCACGGCCCCGCAAGTCTCCAAAAGTTCCTGTTTTCCCATCAGTGAATCGGTGAAGACCATGATAAGCGGAAACAACATGACCGTCAGAGCGATCGACAGGATCGCCCATTCCAACCATTTTATCACCTTAAGATGTAGAGCTTTTTTTTGCACAAAGCACCCCTCCCACCACAATTACTAACAAAACGGCCGCCGCCGTCATTTTCTGAATATCCAGATTGACAAACCAGTTATTCAATAAATGCTGGAGCATATAGATACTCTCATGTGGATAATCTCCCGCCAGTAAATATGCCTCCCGAAACACGCGAAATGCATTTACAAACGATAAAAGCCCCGTCACAAACACAGTCTCTTTTAACTGGGGAAGCGTAATGTACCAAAAGCACATCCACTCTCCGGCTCCCTGCACCCTTGCCGCTTCATACTGCTCTTCCCCCACCGCCTGCAGTCCTGCCAGCCAGAGGATCATATCATATCCCAGGTTTTTCCAGATATAGCAAAACACCAACACCCAGAATGCCAGGCCTGAGGATAGCCACTCTTTCGTCTGAAACCCAAACAGGCACAGCAATTGATTCAGCCATCCTCTTTTATCGAAGAGCATTCGAAAAAAGACGACGACGGAAGCCGCCGGAATCGCCATCGGAAGCAGGAATCCGGTTTTGACCCATTTCTGGAATCTGGGCAATCGCTGGATCAAAAGAGCTAACAGAAGAGACAATCCCAACAGAAGCGGCAGGCAGATCCCCATAAACCGAACGGTGTTGACAGCCGCCAGACGAAATGCCTTATTTTCCAGTACCTGCCGATAATTTTCCATCCCCACAAAACCATTTCCCACTGCCCGCACAAACGATCTGCGAAATACGTCCAGGAAAGGAAGAAGTACAAATCCACCTGTTCCCAAAAGACTTGGGAGCAGGAATAGATACCCGCTCCTACACTCTTTTTGATATCTTTTGTTTTTTTCTATTCTACTCCGCAAGGTAAGTGTCCATCTTTTGCACGATGGCTGCCGCCGCCGTTTCTGCATCCGTCTCTCCTTTCAGACAGGCATCAGCCTCCGTCTGGTAAATGTTCCAGATCATACAATCCTGTTTCACCGGAATTTTCAGGGAATCACACAATTCAAAAAGATGCTCCACCTCGTCGGCAGTTGGATACACAGCGTCAATCGTGTCTACATCTTCCCCCTCGATTTCAAAACTCCAGGAAGAACTCACAAAATAGTTTGCAGCATACGCACTGTTTGCCTCGTCTTTTCTCGCTTTCAACGCTGACTTTAAAACTGGAAATCCATCGTCCAGTTTCACATCTTGTATTTCTTTCGAAAACAGATATTTTACAAATTCTTCTGCGATATCCATCTGTTTCGTATTCTGATTGATTCCGACAACACCGGATGGCAAATAAAAATCTTTCACGGTTTCTGGCTGCAAATTTGACTCCCGCATAATCGTATAAGGAATCATCATTGAGCGGACGCTGGAAATTTTGTTTGTTGATACACTTTCCGGGTGATTGCGGATAACCGGACTTCCGATATTATCAAACATTCCCTGATTTACCAGATTTCCGGAAGAGGCACCCATCTCCACGATCCCCACATCATCAAAGATCTCGGAACGTGCGTTGACTGCAAGTTTCTGTTCTATCTCCAAAAGCAATGTCAATTTCTTTTGATTCACTCCGTCTTTTTCCAGAATCTCATCCTGATACATCTGGAATAGAAAATCACGGATATAAGCTTTATTCGCAATACCGAAAATATTGGCTTCTGGATAATTTTCCAGATAAGCATTCAGATCTCCCAAAGAATTCAGTGCACGCTTCACCTCTTCGTTTCCATACAGAACCGGCACGCTGAATTTGATAGGAAGTCCGTAAATCTTTTCATCTGCCTGAGCCGTATTTTGCAGAAGCGAATCCATATAGGTATCTTCCTTCAATAGTTCCTCTGTCATTCCTGTCAGATCTTTCAGAATCCCCTTTTCAATGTAAGCGTCCAAAGGAAGTCCGTCCAGCAGAAGCACGTCCGCGCCTTTGCCACTTAAAAGTTCCGTGTTCAACGTCCGAATATCATCGACGGCCATCCCGCCTCCAGAAGGAGTCCGCAATTCAATCTTTACATCCGGATGCAACTTCTGGAATTCGATGGCGGCTTCCTGTACCGTGGTATTTTCGGTAAGTCCGAACACTTGCAAGGTGTGTTCCGGCACTGCTGGCGCTTCAGCATCGTATTCATAACACATCAAGCGATACGTCATCTCCTTGTCCTGACTGTAAAGCACATAGAACGTATTCTCTTCTCCTTGCACAATATCTCTGGCAGTGTTTATGAAAGATCCCATTGCCCCCATACTTCCCTCCAGCAGAATTTCCCCTTTTTCATTTCCCTCCACATAACGAGCGATTCCTTCCCCGGAAACGAAATAGTATTCCTTTCCACTGTTACATGCCTGGAATCCCTCCTTCCATTCTCCTTTTAAGGTTCCAGTTTCTTCCAGATCGTGATTATAAATTGTAAACAGGCCCTCCTCGGTATTTACCGCAACTCTGCCGTCTTCCGTCGAAAATAAAACTTTCTGATTCTCAGAAAATGCTGGAACGGCGTTTAACTCCTGTATCACTTCCAGTGAATCTGGATTAATAATCGCCACCTTCCCATTATACATCTCATACATCCAGATCTGTCCGATACCATCAACCGCCATATCCGTTATAAACTGATACCCAAACTCCGTTTGCTGCGTCAGATAGGGAATCTCAAGGAACTCTCCAGACTGCATGTCACTCCCTCTCGCAATCAAAACCGCCCCTTCCTCGTTGACCGCCCGAATAATCTGTGTTTTGTCATTCGTTTCCAGTACAGACAGTACCTCAGAATTTCGCTCTCCTAAAAGATTGTCTACCCATTCTAAAGAAGTCTGTTCCCATTGCTTTTCTTTATACTCATATCGAAATATCTGCGTATTGTCCTGTCGGGAAAAAAGAACGATATTTCCCTCTGTCGATTTTGTTAGATTTAGAACGGATTCGCCTTCCTGCACCGGCAGTTCCACCTCTTTCTCCATATAACGTCCTTTTGCCGATGAATCCTTTTCTTTCTCCTCCGTATGTTTTCCACATCCGGAAAACAAAACGACAGACATTATCATCAAACAACCTATACATGCCAGGAAACTTCCTACCGTTCGCTTTTTATGCCTGTTGGATCTGCTTATCTTTCCCATATTTTCGTCTCCTTTCCCATTACCGCATATCGGTGTACTTTCTCTACCACTATACACAGATCATCTCAAAAAAACTTCGAAAAATCTTCAAACTTATTTCAAAGTTTTTTTGAGATCTTTTTGATATACTTTATTCGGAAATATAATGAAACAAAGCCAAAATCTCTAACCGGAAAACTACGTAACAAATTATGTCATTACACAAAGAGGTGAAAACAAAAATGCATATATTAATTGTAGAAGATGATCGCGAACTATGTAGCGTCCTGCAGGACCAACTTCTTTCTTTAGACTATTCTGCGGATTGCTGTCATACTGGAACGATGGCACTCTATTTCGCCATGTCAAATTCCTATGATTTGATCCTTCTGGATCGTATGCTGCCGGAAGTCGATGGACTTTCCATCTTAAAAACGCTGCGACAGAATTCCATTCATGTTCCGGTGATTCTGACTACAGCTCTTGGCACCGTGACGGATCGAGTCTCCGGTCTTGACTGCGGAGCCGATGATTACCTGGTGAAACCCTATGATATCGAAGAATTGTTGGCGCGAATCCGCGCACTCTCCAGACGACCACATTCCTTTTCAGAGGAACAAAAACTTTCTTACCGAGATCTCGATTTCGACCAGAACACCAGAATCCTGACCAAAAAAGACTTTGAAAAAAATACTACTGCAGAATTCGAAACGCTCTCAAAGAAACTTTCACGGCGCGAGGCGGATCTTCTAGAATTCTTCTTGCGCAATCCAGAAACAACACTGACAAGAGAACAGCTTTTTTCCCGGGTTTGGGGCGCCGATGGCATGGTGGAGGATGGAAATCTGGACACTTACGTCTATTTTCTTCGCAAACATTTGCGTGCTCTGAAAAGTTGTGTCGTCATTGTCACTGTGCACCGTGCAGGATATCGGATGGAGGAAAACCATGTTTCCTAAACTACAGAAAAAATTTATCATACTCTATACATTAACCACAGGAGCCATCCTGAGTATAATATTGTCTGCGGTTTTCTTGTTCTATATCTCCTTACAAAATACCCGCAGAGAAGCATTCTTTCAGGATCATCTCTTTACTCTAATCTCTCATTTACAGACGGAAGACCGTTTTTCAGACGCTTTCCTCGCTCAGATGGAACACAAATATCAACTTCTGATTTATATGGAAGAAAATGGAACTCCCCTTTTCTTCCCTGGTTCTTACAAAGCACGCACGGACCGGGAAATATTATTTCACAATGCAGAAAAAATAGCGGCAATAGAAGGTATTTATCCCTCTTCCCATCCCATTTCTTCTCATCTGTTGCAATCCTCTGTCTTTCGAATGAATGGAGATTCCAGAGATATTTATCTGGGAAATGTCCTGATTCTTCAGACAGATTCTGGACATCAACGTCTAATTATACTCCAGGATATCGGCGGCAGTCGTCTGCAACTTTTGCAAACTGGTATTTTCTTTTTCTTGATTGATTTGATCGGAATTCTATTTTTGTTTTTGACCGGACGATGGTTCGTCCGCCGCTCTCTGAAACCGTTGGAAGAACTGTATCAAAAACAGTCCGGCTTTGTCGCGGCGGCATCCCATGAACTGCGCTCTCCCCTTTCGGTCATTCTGACGACGGCAAGCGCTATCACAGACATTTCAAAGGAACAACAACATTATCTTCAGATCATCCGGAATGAATGTCGCAGAGAAAGTAATCTTGTGAAACGGCTCCTTCTGTTAACAGCGACAGAACAAAAGAACTGGGCAGTAAAAAAAGAACGATTTGAAATAGATGATTTGCTTTTAGAATTACTGGAATTGTATGAACCAATTTACCATTCCAAAAATGGACGACTTCTTCTTGTACTTCCGGATTCAGCCCTGCCGCAGGTATATGCAGATCCAGGGCTATGCCGACAGATTCTCACAATTCTGCTCGACAACGCTGCAGCGTATGCTCTATCAAATGTATCCGAACAACATCTACCAGAAGTCATTCTGTTGACAGAGTCCTCTCGTTCTCACATCAAAATCTCTGTCATAGACCACGGACCGGGAATCCCGGATAAAGAAAAACAATTGATCTTTGACCGCTTCTATAGAAGTGATCCATCCAGAAGTCAAAAAGAACATTTCGGCCTAGGCCTTTCCATCGCCGCCGCACTAGCAGAAGTCCAGAAAATTTCGCTTTCTGTCCAGGACACAGAGGGCGGTGGATGTACATTTTCTATCAAATTACCAGCTATTGCACACTGACCGTATCCTCCATTATCATCCCGCGAATCCTACACAGCGGACCTGCCATTGCAGACATTGCCAAAACAATCACACTGAACTATCTCTTCATAAAAAGTATTTTTGAACCCCCTTGCTAGACATATTAAAAAAGAGGGAAGCCAAAAAATAGCTCTATCCCTCGTCAGTGTATATTACCTATGCTTTACACATAGGCATGCCGTCACTATATGTGGAATAGTGGCGGCGATTTCTTTTTCCCTTTAAAGTTGTTGTAAAATCTTGTAATTAGCCGTCCGTAAGGAACAGGGACGCACGGAGTGCTGGATTCGGAACGAAGGACTATTTTATCTTTTTTAACTTAAAAATCTGCAAATACTTCCATCTGATGTTTCAGTTCATTTACAATTTCACGGTTTGTATCCATACGTCCCGTAATATCCGCCATATCCCCGACCAAGCTCTTCGTGCTATCCGCAACACCAGTAATCCCGGCGGCGCCATCATCTATCGCTTTTGTAATGCTTTCAATTGAATCGGCAAT
>JAAVXR010000023.1 GCA_022790755.1 Hespellia sp.
GTACCCAGACCAATGAAACAGCCATACAGACATGCCATTGAGATCAACGCATAGAAAAACTGTGCATTTCCATCCGTCGTCTTTCCGCCCAGAGAAACTTGTCGGACCATCATCTCATAATCATTCATCTGCCCTACTGCACGTTCCATCCCTTCCGGATGTTTCTGGAACACACGCTCTATTGTCTCTTTCCCATTCAGATAGTTTTCCAGAATGGATTCTAATATACTTTCCTGTATGCCGGTTCCATTCACTGTCAGCCGCGGTTCCTCTCCCGTATAATAAATACCGCTAATCTTCTGATCCCGCAGACAGTCTTTTGCCTCTTTTTCTCCCATTTTCTCCATGCAAATCAACTGCGTATCTTCCGACTGTTCCACTTCTTCCAGGAATGTAAGAAACATATCTTGTTCTCCTAACTCTTCTTCCTGAACTACTGCAACCGATACCGTCTCAAAATCTGCTTCCTCCATCGTTCCAAAGGAGACATAGAATAACGTACCCAGAATCAGAGGAAAGATCAGCGGCCAAAATACCACGTTCATATTCAGATAATTCTTCTTTAGATCATATTTCATCAAATGTAGCATAAGCTCCTCCTAATCCCGCAATTGCTTTCCAGTAATCTCCAGAAATACATCATTCAATGTCGGCAGTTCAGAAAACACGCGTCCAAACGTAATCCCCTGTTCCATCAGATAATTTAAAATACGAACCAAGTTATGACTGGCAGCCGTGCAGCGCAGCGTCAACACCTGTTCCTCGTAGGTCAAATCAAAAGTATGGGGCATTTTTAACAAGTCCTGTAAATGCTTTTCTGTCAAAATAATCGCTTCAATCGTGACTGTCTCACCAGTCTTGATCATTCCTTTCAGTTCTTCTTTCGTCCCCACCGCAATACTGCGTCCATGATCCATAATTGCGATTCTGGTGCAGATCTGTTCTACTTCTTCCATATAATGAGAAGTGTAAATGATCGTGGAACCCTGTCTGTTCAATTCTTGTATCCCTTCCAAAATCCGGTTTCTGCTCTGCGGATCTACGGCAACCGTTGGTTCATCCAAAATAATCAACCGCGGCTTGTGCGCAATCCCACAGGCAATATTCAGTCTGCGCAGAAGCCCACCGGAAAGTTTTTTCGGTCGCATCTTGCGATAGTCTTCCAGATCAACAAATGCAATCGCTTCTTCCACCAATTCCCTTCTTTTCTTTTTTTCTTTGACGTAGAGCCCGCAAAAATAATCAATGTTCTCATATACCGTCAATTCATCGAATACGGCTACATCTTGAAAGACAATCCCGATCTGCTTTTTCACTTCATAATTATCTGGCGCCATCTCACTGCCAAACAAACGAATCTGCCCTTTATCAAACTTCAACAAAGCCAGCATGCAGTTGATCGCTGTCGTCTTCCCGGAGCCATTCGGACCAAGGAGTCCAAATATTTCCCCCTCCTCTACTTTTAAGTTCAAATGGTCCAGCGCCACCAACTCTCCATATCGTTTTACTAGATTTTCAATTTCTATGATACTCATTTTTTGCTTCCTCCTGTCATCATCCTATTACTGGTCCACACTCTATCTCCAAATTTTCATTTGATCTATTTCTTAAAATATATAAAATTTTATCATGATATACCAGTGTGTGCCGTCACATACACGCATGACAAATGTCACAATCTTTTTCTTCCGCCGGGTTTCCCTTTACCATAATCAGAAAATTGTATTATAATAATTTCATGAATGATTTTATACGGAAATCCCGGACATTATTTCCGAATTTCAAGGAGGAATCCCATGTTATACTTTGTAGAAACGGGGCTTTTAACTGTATATTGCTTTTCTTCTTTATTTTTTGCCGAATTGGACATTCGCTTCGTCACCGCTTTCCTTCTGATGATCTGTTTTCATTGTCTATGCTATTTCCAGGATTCCCGTCATTTGATACGCCGCCTATCTGTCATATATATTTGCTTATCTTTCTTCCTTCCCTCTCTGCTGCTCTTTCTTCCTTCCGCCGCATATTCTATACTGAAACGCAAATGTTATGTTCTGTTTGGAGTTGCTTTTGTCAGTTGCGGATATTTCTACTTTTTGCAGAACGAACCACACTGGCTGTTTTTCTTTTATTTCTTATTCGGAATTTCACTTGCTTTTTTGCTGGAGTACCAGAATCAATCCTATGAAACACTCCACAAACTCTATCAAAAAACTCGCGATGACAGTACTGAACTCACTCTACTACTAAAAGAAAAGAATCAATCCCTATTACAAAAGCAAGACAGTGAAATTTACACTGCAACCTTACGGGAACGCAACCGAATTGCCCGCGATATTCATGACAACGTCGGCCATATGCTCTCCCGCTCCATCTTGATGGTGGGAGCTCTCAAAGCGATCAATTCATCCCCTCAACTTTCAGAACCCCTGGATGCATTGGATCGCTCTTTGAATGAGGCTATGGACAGCATACGGCAGAGCGTTCATAATCTACACGATGATTCTGTGGATTTGCATCAGACATTACAAAATTTGATTCAAGACTTTCAGTTCTGTCCAGTTGAGTTTCACTATGATATAGAACCTGGTACTCCGATTGAAGTCAAATATTGTTTTATCAGTATTACCAAAGAAGCGCTGTCTAACATTATCAAACACAGCAACGCTTCTAAAGTAACCATTTCCTGCCATGAGCATCCTGCGCTGTATCAGCTATGTATCACGGATAACGGCACCATTTCCTCGAAAAAGAATGGACTTGGACTGACCAACATGAGGGAACGAACCGATACTCTACACGGTAACTTTCGAATTTTTACGGAACAAGGGTATCGGATTTTTGTCACGATCCCAAAAGATTTTTCTGAAAGGGAGAAAAGAAGATGAATTTGATTATCATTGACGACGACAATCTAGTCACAGGCGCATTAAAAACTATTTTGGAAATGAACGGAGATTTTACGGTGGTTGCAACTGGATCAGATGGGCAGGACGCGATCGCATTGTACCGTCTGCATCAGCCTGACATTCTTCTGATGGACATTCGAATGAAACAGATGGACGGCCTGCAGGCCTCGGAACAGATCCTAAGCGAATATCCACAGGCACGCATCCTTCTGCTGACCACATTTTCCGACGATGAATACATCATCAAAGCACTTCTCATGGGGGTAAAAGGATACCTGCTAAAGCAGGACTACAACAGCATCATCCCAGCCTTGGAAGCAGTTTCCTCTGGACAGAGCGTATTTGGAAATGATATCGTCTCCCGCATACCAGATTTCTTGCAAAAACAGACGAAGTTTGACTATCAGTCTCTAGAGATTAACGAGAGAGAATTGGATATCATACGATTGATCGCAGAGGGCTACAGCAATAAAGAGATTGCCGCCCGTCTCTTTCTGAGCGAGGGCACCGTGCGGAATTACCTGAGTTCTATTCTAAATAAACTGAACCTCCGGGATCGGACACAGGTTGCCGTATTTTACTATCAACATCGTTAATACTCCTCAAAAAAAGCGTTCGACGATTAATCGTCGAACGCTTCTTTGAATTTATCCCGAAATCCTTTTTTCTTCTTACCGCCGGAAGGCATTCCTTCCGCTACGCTTTGATTCAATGTATTCCCACAAAGTTTATCAAACTTGCGCAATGCTTCTTTTGCCTCGGAACTCAATTTCTCCGGCGTCTGGATCACCAGAGTCACATAATGATCCCCCCGCACCTGCTTATTCCGAAGCGACGGAACTCCTTTTCCTTTTAACCGAACTTTTGTGTCCGTCTTAGTTCCCGGTTTCACCGTATACAGAACGTCTCCATCCACCGTTTTAATCCGCACGTCACCGCCCAGCGCTGCCTGCGCGAAGGAAATCGGCGCTGTGGAAAAGATGTGCATATCCTGCCGCTGGAAAATAGGATGTCTGGATACATTCACTTCCACCAACAAGTCTCCGCGAGGACCGCCATTGATTCCCGGTTCTCCTTTATCACGGATTCTTACACTCTGCCCATTATCAATTCCCGCCGGAATCGTCACTTGAATCTTTTTCTTGCTGGAGACATAGCCGCTCCCGCCGCATGACGTACATTTATCCCGAATCACCTTACCGGAACCGCCGCAATTTGGGCAGGTCTGTACATTCTGCACCGTTCCAAAAAATGACTGTGAAGTGTAGACCACCTGTCCCTTGCCGCCACATTTCGGACAAGTTTCTGGGGAAGTTCCCGGCTTTGCACCCGTTCCATTACAAGTCGAGCACGGATCTTTCAGCACCACATCCAACTCTTTTTCACAGCCAAAAACGGCCTCTTCAAATGTAATCCTGACACTTTTACGAATATTTGCACCTTTCATGGGGCCATTGCCCGCACGACCTCCCCGGCGCGCTCCGCCTCCAAAAAGATCGCCAAAAATATCACCAAAAATATCGCTGAAATCTGCGCCACTGAAATCGAAACCACCGAACCCGCCGGCCCCGCCAGCGCCTCCTTCAAATGCAGCGTGTCCAAACTGATCATACTGCCGCCGTTTCTCCGCGTCACTCAGAACCGCATATGCCTCCGATGCCTCTTTAAATTTTTTCTCAGCTTCCGCATCTCCCGGATTCATATCTGGGTGATACTTCTTCGCCAGCACTCTGTATGCCTTTTTCAAAGCAGCATCATCAGCATCTTTGCTTACTCCCAGCACCTCATAATAATCCCTTTTTGACTCTGCCATAATTCTCTACCTTTCCTAAGCCTATACGCACCCACTTTTGTGCCGTGGACTACTACAAAAAGACATTCTACGGAACTGCAATATGAGTTCCGTAGAATATGATTCTTCATAAGGAAGTACTTTCCATTTATCTATTATTTCGCGGGGAGATTAGACCTCTTTATAATCTCCATCTACCACGTCATCGCCCTGGAACCCTTCCGGTGCAGGTCCTGCTTCCGGAGTCGGACCGCCGGCCGCTCCTGCTGCCGCTCCAGCCTGCTCATACATTTTCGTAAACAGTTTCTGCGCGCTTTCCATCAGCTTTTCTTTTGCCGCCTTGATCTCTCCAACCTGATCCTCTGTCGTCTCCTCTGGAGCAGATTTTGCGAGCAGATCCTTCAATGCCTGGCAATCCGCTTCTACCGCCGATTTATCTGCTGCATCCAGCTTATCGCCTACTTCCTGAATTGCCTTTTCTGTCTGGAATACCAAAGCATCCGCTTCGTTTCTCGTATCAATCGCTTCTTTTCGTTTTCGATCCTGCGCTTCGAACTCCGCCGCCTCTTTTACAGCCTTATCAATATCTTCATCAGACATATTGGAACCAGCTGTAATCGTAATATGCTGTTCTTTTCCTGTTCCCAGGTCTTTTGCAGATACATTTACGATACCATTCGCGTCGATATCAAATGTAACTTCAATCTGCGGTACTCCTCGCGGTGCTGGCGGAATGCCATCCAATCTGAATTGACCGAGGGATTTATTATCTCTTGCAAACTGTCTTTCACCCTGTACTACATTGATATCCACGGCGGTCTGATTGTCTGCAGCCGTAGAGAAGATCTGACTCTTCTTCGTCGGAATCGTTGTATTTCTCTCAATCAATCTTGTTGCAACGCCACCCATAGTCTCAATCGACAGGGAAAGTGGAGTAACGTCCAAAAGAAGGATATCACCTGCGCCTGCATCACCAGCCAATTTACCACCCTGAACGGATGCACCGAGTGCAACGCATTCGTCCGGATTCAAGGACTTGCTTGGCTCTTTTCCTGTCAACCGTTTTACCTCTTCCTGCACAGCCGGAACACGTGTGGAACCTCCCACCAAAAGAACCTGCCCTAATTCAGAAGCCGTAATTCCAGCGTCAGACAATGCACGTCTTACAGGCTCTGCTGTCATTTCCACCAAATCGTGTGTCAATTCTTCAAATTTGGCTCTCGTCAAATTCATATCAAAATGTTTCGGTCCCTCTGCTGTCGCTGTGATAAACGGAAGGTTGATGTTCGTGGTCGTCGCGGAAGAAAGTTCTTTCTTTGCTTTTTCCGCCGCCTCTTTCAGTCTCTGAAGCGCCATCTTATCGTTGGACAAATCCACGCCTTCTTTTGCTTTAAAGTCTGACAACATATAATCTGTAATCTTCTGGTCGAAATCATCTCCGCCCAGTCTATTATTGCCGGCTGTGGAAAGAACTTCAATGACGCCATCGCCGATCTCGATAATGGACACATCAAATGTACCACCGCCTAGATCGTATACCATGATCTTTTGCTCTTTTTCATTATCCAAACCATAAGCCAGCGCTGCCGCCGTAGGCTCGTTGATGATACGCTTTACATCCAAACCTGCAATCTTACCTGCATCTTTGGTGGCCTGACGCTGTGCATCATTGAAATATGCCGGAACAGTAATTACTGCATCTGTTACTTTCTCACCCAGATATCCTTCTGCATCAGCTTTCAGCTTCTGCAGAATCATTGCAGAAATTTCCTGTGGAGAATATCTCTTATCATCAATGGACACTTTATGATCGGTACCCATCTCTCTCTTAATAGAAGAGATCGTCTTATCGGCGTTGGTAACCGCCTGACGCTTTGCCGGTTCTCCTACCAAACGCTCCCCTGTCTTTGTAAATGCCACAACAGATGGCGTGGTCCTTGCACCTTCTGTATTCGCGATAACGGTCGGCTGCCCGCCTTCCATTACGGCTACACAACTGTTCGTTGTACCTAAGTCAATTCCTATGATCTTACCCATAACCAAGTCCTCCTTCATTTTATACTCATTTTGTGAATTGTCTTTGAAATCTATACTTATCGAACGTTTGATGTTCAATAAATCCCATTAATTTGCAACCTTGACCATGCTGTGTCTTACCACAGAATCCCGGTACATATATCCTCTCTGCAGCTCCTCCGCAATGATATTCTCTCCGAGTTCTTCATCTTCCACATGCATCACCGCATTGTGGAAATCCGGATTAAACTCCTGACCAACGGCCTCGATCGGCTGTACTCCAATTCCTTCCAATGTCGTCATAAGCTGCTTGTAAATCTTTTCCATACCATCCATTACCGGATTGCTTCTCTCCTCCTCAGGAACAGATGCCAATCCCCGTTCGAAATTATCTACCACCGGAAGAATTTTTTCAATGACATCTTTTGCCCCGATTTCATACATCTGAGCTTTTTCCTTTTCGGTACGCTTACGGAAATTATCAAACTCTGCCATCTGCCGAGTTAGGCGATCCGTCAGCTCTTCGATTTTCTCATCCTTTTTATCTTTTTTATTCCTTCTACCAAAACGCTTCTTGGGTCCTGTTTCCTGCTTCTCCTTCACTTCCTCCGACTCGCTTTGTGCTTCCTCAGAAGACTCTGCATCCTGCTCATCGTCATTGAACTCTTCCGATTCTTCTATCACTTCTTCTGCGCTGTCTGCTTCCGCTTCACATTCCGCATCCTGCTCTGGGTTCACCGCTTCATCAACATCCTGTTCTGCTTTTGCTTTCGCCTCTTCTACGGCTTCTTTCACCATCTCTTCTTTGCTCATATTCTCATCCATCAGCAATCACCTTCCTATCTTCATAATGTCCGCCATCCTGCAAATTATTCTCTGTCCCGATATAATGTATCGAGTTCTTTTTGCAGTTTTTTCAGCGTTCCCATAACATGTTCATAATCCATCCGTTTAGGTCCAATGATTCCGATTGTTCCTTTCATTCCATCTCCAAGTTCATAAGTAGCCGTCACCACACTACAATCTTTCATGGTCTTTACCGGCGCCTCAGATCCAATATAAACCTGAATTCCTGTCTTTTCTTCACTGGACAATGTCTTGGTTACAAGCTCTGCTAATTGCTGCTTCTCCTCAAACGCCCCCAAAATCTCCTGCGCGCTTTGCGTATCACTGAGTTCCGGATATTTAAAGATATTTGTCGCGCCGCTTGTGTAAATCTCCATATCTTCATCAATATGAATAATCTCTGCCACTGCATCCAGCACATCGCTGATCACCCGACTGTGAATCCCTGCCTGCTCTTTCAATGCCGCTATCATTCCCAGATTGATCTGATCAATAGACATTCCGTTCAGACTCGTATTCAACAGCATATTCAGCTTCAGTAACGTTTCATTTCCCAGCTCCTCTTCCACATCAATGATCTTATTTTTGATGACATTACCGCCCATTACAATAACAGCCAGCAATTGCATCTCATCTACCTGAGACAACTGTATGAATTTTAACGTGTTCCGATTATTGACTGGCGCAGATATCATCGTTGCATAATTCGTGCTGTTTGCCAGTACTTTGGCCGCTTGCTTTAAAATCTGATCCGTCTTTTCGGTCTTCTCCAGCAGCACCTCACGCATCTCTGTAAGCTCCTGCTCCTTCTCCTCCATCAGCATA
>JAAVXR010000024.1 GCA_022790755.1 Hespellia sp.
GGTATACCCAAAGGGCACACCGTAATACATGCGCTCCGCGCGGGGAATTAAGGTATAGGATTCGGGTGTCAAAAGGTGCTTTCTCTAATTGGTATAAGCAAATTGCACAAAACGTATTCCTCATTGTTCCAAGCTACGGATCTAAGTGCTTCTGACATGTTCTGATGAAAATGTCGAAAAGAAGACGCAACCGCCCTCAATGCGCCATCCGTGGCGCAGATCAGGCTTTCGTCGGCATCCATGCCGCCGAATTGCTGGAAATTGGCAGAACATGAAGAAGCACTAAGATCCTGCGCAGTCACAATTCAGAACACATTTTGTGCAATTTGCCAGTTACACTCTAAGAAAGCACCTTTTGACACTCGAATCGGTATAGGCAAGTTTCACAAAACCTTCAACTTGTATCCCAACCCTTTCACCGTCAGAAGTGACACCGGCTTCGATGGATTTCTCTCGATCTTCTCTCGTATTCTGCGAATATGCGCCATCAGAGAATTTTCATACCCATAGGGGTTATCACCCCATGCCGCCTCGCATAGCTGATCAATCGTCACGATACGACCCGCATTGCGATAAAGCGCCACCAAAATATCGTACTCTTTCGCCGTCAGAGAAACAATCCCCTCCTCCCGAATCACTTCCGCCCGTTCAAAATCCACCTGGCTTCCCTCCAACATCACCAGCGGACTTTCCTCTTTATAACATCGACGCAAAATAGCTCCCAGCCTCAGCGTCAATTCTTTGGGCAGAAAAGGCTTGACCATGTAATCGTCAGCCCCAAGCCCAAGCCCTTGAAACTTATCTTCATCCTCACCACGCGCCGTCAAAAATAAAACCGGAAAATCGGCAATCTCCCGCAATTTTGTAAACAACATAAATCCATCGCCGTCCGGCAGCATAACATCCAATACTGCAAAATCCGGTCCCCACTCCCGACAAATTCGCAAAGCATCGTTCACACATCCTGCCGTACGAATCTCCGTATACCCATCCTGAACCAAAATATCTGTCACCATACGAAGTAACTCCGCCTCGTCATCCACAAGCAAAATCTTTTTCCGTTTCAAATACTCATCGCCCATCCGGTCCCCTCCTAATCCTACGCTTATACATCAATAGATTAACAACGCCACACTAAATTTTAGATATTTTACCTGTCTACTTGACAAGGGGCATATCATAACCTCATCCAGAATAATCCACAGTATTCATTATACCGTATCCCCCTCAAAAAATCCCCACACATCCCCAAATGTAAGGTAATTGTAAAGAAAAGAAAAGGTTCACACAAGGTTCCTGCCTTATACTAGAACCGTATCCAAAAAACAGTATAATACAAACACAAACGTACCGGCGTCAATAACCAGCGGCTCGAATCCAAAAGATGTTTCTAAGCAGACAATTCAGGGGCGCTCTTTATGGAAATGAAATCCACTGCTTACGAAATCTTAGACGTGAAGCCACTGCTGAACGTCTTAGATTCCGTTAGCAGTTAGTTCATCGGAATATTGCCCCGTCTGTGTGCAACATCTTTTGGACTCGGGCCGCGTCCCCCATTTTGACGCAACATCTTTTGGACTCGGGCCGCGTCCCTCATTTTGACGCAACACATTGATACACCATCTTTTGAAAGGAGCCATCACCCATGAACATCATTGAAACAAAAAACCTAACCAAAACCTACGGCGATTTCACCGCCGTCTCCCATCTGAATCTACACATCCGCAAAGGACACATTTACGGCTTCCTGGGTCCAAACGGAGCCGGCAAATCCACAACCATGAAAATGCTGCTCGGCCTGACACAGCCCACGGAGGGACAATTTCATATTGACAGAAAACGCTATCCTCAGAATCGAATTGCGATTTTAAAAGAAATCGGCTCTTTCCTCGAAGCACCCGCCTTCTATGGCAATCTGACCGGAGAGGAAAATCTGGAAATGATACGGAAAATTCTGAAACTTCCCAAAAGCAGCGTGGATGACGTACTGGATCTCGTCGGTCTCCAGCCCTTTCGAAAACGACTTGCCAGAAAATACTCCCTCGGCATGAAACAACGACTCGGTCTTGCCAGCGCTTTGATTGGCCGTCCACCTATCCTGATTCTGGACGAACCCACCAACGGTCTGGACCCAGTCGGAATCCATGAAATCCGTACCCTAATCAAATCTCTGCCAAAGCAGTACGACTGTACCGTACTGGTTTCCTCTCACCTGCTACCCGAAATCGAATTGATGGCGGACGATATTGGCATTTTAAATCACGGGCACCTGCTGTTCGAGGGCACGATGGAAGAATTAAAACAGAGCGCACACGCGGCTGGATTTCCCACAGATCATCTTGAGGAAACTTTTCTTGCAATGATTGATGAAGATAATCAGAATCGAAAATGAGGTGACAAAGAACAATGACTTTATACTTAGAATGGAAAAAACTCAAACGGACCGGATACCTTCCGGCCATAATCTGCGGCGGACTTCTGGCCTCTGCCTTTCCTGTTTTGAATATGCTGGTCCGTTCAGAAATCTTTACGAGTCTGAGTGGCGATCCATTTGTTATTCTTATGGATGCCAACTGGCAAATGATGGCTATGCTAAATATTTTGTTGATGGTGTGCGGCACCTGCAGTATGTATCACACGGAATATGCGGATAATGGAATCCAAAAAATGTCCTTGCTCCCCCTTCGAACGGAAGCACTATTCTTCGGGAAACTATCCGTCACAGTTCTGTCTTCTGCGCTCATCATTCTTATGGAATCCGCGGTATTAATCGGATGTGCCCTGTACTGGTTTCCCGAATTTCAGGTCTGTATCTCTGAATTTCTGAAAAATGTCGGTTTTGAATTAACCACGATGCTTCCAACCGTCGTACTGGCATTACTGATTGCTTCTTTCTGTCGGAACATGTGGCTCTCTCTGGGAATCAATGTGATTCTCGTATTCATATTCTCCACATTGCCACAGAACCAGTTATTTTTAAATTTATGTCCTTTTTCTTCCCCTTATCAACTGTTCTCAACAATAGAGACAAACGGAAGAACAGCGCTGTTTATCGGCGCATGTATGATTGAGACAATAGTTCTGATCCTGGCAGAATGGAGTTATACAACAATCCGGAGGTATTTTATATGAACATGATTTCTCTTATTTCTATCGAATGCATGAAGATACGCCGTTCCAAAATCGCTGCAATCCTGTTGATACCTGTCATTCTCATGTGGTTGCCGAGTATCCTCAACGCCTCGGTTTCCTTTGACACCCAGGGAATCCCCATCACCCCAGAACACAATTTCTTTATTCAAGGATTTCTTGGCATGGTATGGTTTATGATACCAGCTACATTTGTGATCTGTACCGTATTGCTGATCCAGACAGAACGTTCCAATCGGGGATTTCTGAAAATGTTGGCGCTTCCAGTTCACGCTTCAAAATTCTGCCTGGCCAAATTTGCAGTCCTGATTCTTCTTGCAGTCCTGCAAATGATCTTCTGTATTGCTGCATACTACGTCTGCGCCGCAATCATATCTCATACACAAAATTACGATTTTATTCTGGAACCGCTATATGTCTGCAGGATCGTAGCGTCACTTTATCTCGCAACGCTTCCGATGATTTCCATATTCTGGCTGCTTGCGACATGGATCTCCACGCCGATCTTTTCCATCGGCGCAGGACTCGCTTCCATTGTCCCCTCTGTATTGATTATCAATACGAAATGGTGGTTTCTGGACCCTATGAGCTACCCTTTCTATGTTCTTATGACAGAATATGGAAAAGCTGCCAAAGGGATCTACGAAACCCAGATTCGCTGGATTCCATGGATTCCTGTCGCAGCTGTTATCTTGATAACAAGCGTCATCGCATCCTGTATGATGTTCGGCTATAAAGAAAGGAGGTAACTAACGATGAAAAGAAAAATATTAACCATAACCAGTACCCTGATGATTTTTATTCCCTGGACAATCTTGCCACTTCGGACATTTGACTGGGCCTTGAAGTCACCTGCAGCGGAAATCATAATCACTAGCTACGCTGTTTTTATGATTTTTTCCGGCCTGTTTACATTCTTCTCCTACGTCAGCAGCCATGTAACACATAAATGGATGCAAGTTTGCCTGGTTATCAACAGTATTTATGCTGTCGGCGGCATAGCCGCCCTGTTAATGATGATACCCAATGCATTGACGATTTGACAATCCTGCCAAATATAACAAAACCTTTATTCTACATCGCGCAGCGCTGCAGGACCTTCCTCGCCGGTACGAACCTTGACTACCCGATCTACATTGTAGACAAATATTTTGCCGTCGCCGATGTGTCCTGTATAAAGCGCTTTTTTGGCAGATTCTATCACCGTCTCTACCGGGATTCTGCTGACAACTACCTCTACTTTTACTTTTGGCAACAGTGTCGCATCCATTTCCACACCACGGTATTTATCGCCGGCGCCTTTTTGGATACCACAGCCCATCACCTGGGTCACCGTCATACCGGTAACACCCAGATCGTTCATTGCTTTTTTCAGGTGATCATACCTGGAAAGTTTGGCGATAATTGCCACCTTGTAGAGCCCTGTATCGGAAACCATCGGCGCCGCCGCAACCGGTACTGCCACGTCCCGCTTCACCTGCGAAGCTTCTTCATAATCCTCTGTACCAAGATCTGTATTTTCATTTACATTCATCGTTAAGTTATTGGAAACATCCATAATGGAAAAACCAGAATATGCAGATGCCAAACCATGCTCCATAGAGTCCAGACCTACGATTTCCTCTTCCTCGGTAACTCGAAGCCCCAAGGTCGCTTTGATCACCAGAAATGCGATGGAAATCGTGACTGCCGTCCATGCTGCAACCGCAACAAAACCAATCAACTGTAATCCAAGTTGCGTAAAACCGCCGCCATAAAAGAGACCTTCCTGAATACCAGCCGTCTCAAATGCAGGTGAAGTGGATGTTGCAAATAAACCAACTGCAATGGTTCCCCAGATTCCGTTCAGACAATGTACTGCTACAGCGCCGACCGGATCATCAATGTGAAGTTTATAATCCAAAAACCATACGCCAAATACCACCAGAACCCCGGATACCGCACCAATCACCGTTGCCCCCAGCGCGTCTGTTACATCGCAGGGTGCTGTGATCGCAACCAATCCAGCTAAAGATGCATTCAAACACATGGAAACATCCGGCTTTCCATATCGCATCCATGTAAAAATCATACACACTACGGTAGCGATCGCCGGCGCAATCGTCGTCGTCAGGAAGATGGATGCCAACTCATCCACGTTGGTTGCCGCTGCACCATTAAATCCATACCAACCCAACCACAGAATGAACACACCCAGGCAGCCCATCGGAAGATTGTGACCCGGAAACGCATTGACACGCGTCACCTTACCGGATTTATCTTTTACAAATTTTCCAATACGAGGCCCCAACATGGCCGCACCGATCAGTGCAGAAATTCCGCCAACCATATGAATCGCTGTGGACCCCGCATAATCATGAAATCCAATCTGTGACAACCAGCCACCACCCCAGATCCAATGTGCCTCGATCGGATAAATAATCGCGGAAATCACTGCGGAATATACACAGTAAGACAAAAATTTCGTTCGCTCTGCCATAGCCCCGGACACAATCGTCGCCGTTGTCGCACAGAAGACCAGGTTAAATACGAAACCAGACCAGTTAAAATCACCATAATTAGTCAAAATGTCAAATCCGGGCTTTCCAATGATACCCATGACATCTTCTCCCAGCAAAAGGCTGAAACCAATGATAATAAAGACCACCGTTCCGATGCAAAAATCCATCAGGTTTTTCATCAGAATATTTCCTGCATTTTTTGCCCTGGTGAAACCAGTCTCCACCATTGCAAATCCTGCCTGCATCCAGAATACCAGCGCGGCGCCGATCAGAAACCAAACGCCAAAAAGCTGACTGTTTACTGCTTCGAAAATTTCTTGCGTCATAATCTCTCCTCCTCAAACAAAAGAGCGATGCGATGGAGCTTCCGAGAAACTTCTCTTCTGCGAAACCCCATTGCATCGCCAAACATTACCATATTTTCATGAAAGTATATACTTTTCAGAAAACAAAAAGCGCTACGGAACCTCTTCCATAGCGCCTTTGCTTTCTGAGTGCGAGTATAGCACCTGTATTTTCTAAAGTCAACAAAATCTTAACACAATATTTATTTTCTGGCGATTCAGATATCAAAAAGTCATATATCTCATAAAATTCGTCAAATTGCACAAAACAATTCTGTCCATACTACATCTACCTATGCCCATTTATCATTTTCATTATTTTTATTTACCGCTTTATCCCGTTCACATATACCGCTTTGACATTCAATTCCTGGTCCAGAAGCACCAGATCCGCATCTTTTCCCACGGAAATGCTTCCACACTTTGAAAAGATTCCAATTTCTTTTGCCGGATTCATGGTTGCACAGGCCACGGCATTTTCCAGCGAAATCCCCATATCCAGTACCGCAGTCCGCAGACATCCCATCAGATCCGTGACAGAACCGGCAATCGTTCCATCTCGAAGTACCGCTTTCTTCCCTGTCACACAGACATCCTGTCCACCCAACGTATACCATCCATCATTCAGCCCTGTCGCCCGCATGCTATCGCTGATCAGAATCATCCGTTCCGGTCCAAACATCGAAAATGCTGCCCGCACCATTGACGGATGAACATGCACGCCGTCGCAAATCAGTTCTACATGACAGTGACTTGCATCTCTGGCAGCCCCGATCACCCCGGGATTGCGATGATTCAACGGCGGCATAGCATTAAACAAATGTGCGACATGACTTGCACCTTTTGCAAAAGCCCGGGAGGCCGTCTCATAATCTGCTTCCGTATGCGCCAGCGAAATCACCACTTCTTCTCGCATCTGTTCGATAAATTCAAATGCTCCGCTCTCTTCCGGCGCAACGTCGACCAGCTTAATCATCCCCTGCGACGCCGATTGCAGCGTCCGAAAAAGCTGTATGTCACATTTTCGAATATGTTCCGCCGCCTGCGCTCCTTTTCTGGCGGCGCTGAGGAAGGGACCCTCCATGTGAACCCCCGCCAGTTTTGCTTCAAAACGCGGCTGCTTGGACTCCGCTTTCGTTTTATATCTGCCAGCCACAGACATAATCTGATGCAATACCTCCTCCGGCAGTGTCATAGTCGCCGGACATATGGAAGTCACCCCGACAGTCGCCTCATACTGAGCCATCTTCTGGATTCCTTCTTCGCTTGCATCACACAAATCATGTCCAACACATCCATGAAAATGAAGATCTACCAACCCCGGAATCGCATAACATCCCTCGCCATCCACACGTTCTTCCTGCACAGAAATATTCTCAGATTCCGCAAATTTTCCGTCTTCTATTCGAATCTTTCCCGGCATAAAGGTGCAATTTTCCTGAAAAACCTGAACATTTTCGATCAACATTTTTATCTCTCCTGATTCATTTTACCCAATCACTTCCAGCAGTATGTCAAGTATACCGCCGCAGACCATCCCTTCTTCCTCCGCATCTTCCCCTGTCATATCCACATGACAGAGAATCGCCTTCTCTTCCCCGGCCCTCAGCATTCGTAATGCCTTTTGACAGATCTCTGCTTCCGCACAACCGCCCCCGATACTGTCAATACATCTTCCATCTGCAAAAATCAACATCTTAGTTCCTGCTTTTCGCGGCGTAGAACCTTTTCGTGACACGATCGTTGCCAGGACTTTCTCTTTCTCCTGAAAGATTCCCCTCATAAGCTCTTTGGAATATCCATCATTTCGATTCGTCCGATTCTTGACCTCAATCAATTCCGCCATAATCGCCACTGCAATTTCCTCCGGTGTCTCCGCCCCGATATCCAGCCCAATCGGTGTATGGACCGTATCCAGTATCTTGGCATCTCCACCATTTTCCAGAATCGCGTCCTTCACCCTCGCTGCTCGCCTACGGCTCCCGATCATACCGATGTAAGCATGTTTTTTCTGCAAAATCCGCTCCAGACACGTCTGATCAAACCGATGTCCGCGCGTCACAATGATAAAGAAAGTATCCTCCGTTCCTTCTATTGTTTCCAGCCCTTGTTCAAAGGAATCGCAAATTACTTCCGACGCACCTGCCTTTCTGGCGTGATCTGCAAATTTAGGCCGGTCTTCCAACACCGTAACGTAAAACCCGAGCATACGCCCCATCTTTATCAGCGGAATCGAAACATGTCCACCTCCACAGATGACCATATGCTTTTCACTTCCCAGCCATTCGCAGAATACTTTTTGTCCGCCTATCTCGTGCAAACCGCCCTCAGTGATCGCCTCCAATTCCTTCCTGTGTGCAGAAAAAAAAGTCTTTTCCCCGGACGTCCAACTCATTCGCCCATCCGTAAACAAAGCCCTTCCCCCAAAGGCGTCTCCTTCCACCACCACCATCGTCATATTCTTGCGCTTAGGATCTGCCGCCTCAACCGCCCGATAAAATTCTGACAACATGTTCTGTGAAAAGCCTTTTTGTGCCATGGATTCAAGATTTTCTAACATATACGCAATCCCATCATGATCATTGTCTCGAGTAATATGTTGAAACCGCACTTGAATATCCTCTGGCGCATTCCCCATCACCACACCGCACCCAACGGCTTCCAGCATCTCAAGATCATTGTAGTTATCCCCAAAAGCAATCACATCTTCCAGCGCAATCTTCCAATAATCGCACAAATATTTTACGGACTCCGCCTTATTTACGCCTTTTGGCATGATCTCCAGAAGAATATCGGAGGATTTCACAACATTGAAATCTGGAAATTCTGCTTTGATCTTTTCCTCAATCTCCAAGATTTTATCAGCCTCACAGATACACAATATTTTATGTACTTTCTCTCCATCCGGAATCGAACCGACAAAGCCTTCCCTAGAACATGCCTCCACAATCGTTTCTTCCCGAATGACTTTCGGATCTGTCTTGTCTTTGACAATCCAGTCGTCCATTGAAAACAGATTCCACGTCAAAGCAAATTTCGAATCTTCTATAAAATCTATAATCTTTCCCGCCTGTTCCGGCTCCATTCCGTTCTGATAGATCATGTTTCCATCTTCATCCAATATCAGAGCACCACTGTAGGCAATGATTGGACAATGAAACCCATTTTTTCTCATGATCGGGTAGATGCCCGAAGGACTTCTGGCCGACACGATCACAAATGGGATATTTTGCTGTCGCAGACTCAGAATTTTATCCTTCGTGAGTGCTGTCACAACATGATTGGAGTTTAGTAATGTTCCGTCTATATCACTGAATACTGCTTTGTACATTGAGATTCCTCGCTTTCGTTATATGGTACGCTCCTTTATGGGCGCATGTCGGTTCCTTCTTAAGTATATGCAATTTTAGAGATACAATCAACAAAGCTTTGCAAGATAATCCTTTCATAATATTCGACCAGAAAATAATTGAAAACTATAAAAATAACAGGTATCATGTTACTATAGTCCCGAACACACATAAAGCATTCCTTATGGAAAAAAGTATTCTTTATCATGGAAGCAATATCATTGTTCCAAAACCCAAAATTCTCATTAATGGCCATTATAAGGATTTTGGGTATGGTTTTTACTGTACGAATATCAAAAAGCAAGCGAAACGCTGGGCCTTCACCAGGCGTCTTATCTCCGACACTGCCATCCCTGGCGAAACTGAGGTAGAAGGAATCCTCAGAGTGTACAATCGTCCGCTCTGTGCGGTGATTGATAATTACAACTGCAGCGCATATTACGAACCGTCCTATGTAATCGCGCGGGCTCATCAAAACGGCAGCTTCTAAATAACAAAAACTCCGACCTCCAAACTGTCAGATTTTCAGGTCCAATTTTGGAGGTCGGTTCATTTTCACAAGCAATATTTCTCAGTATATTATAGTTCTATTGATTTACGACATACATCCATTCTCCGGTCTGGAAATAATGATCCAGCGCTCCCATCGTGATGCCAGCCGACATTTCAAATACGTCCGCGCAATGTCCTGCCAGATGCCCGGTCACCGTGACATTGTCCATGGTAAGCAGCGGATTATCCGCCTGAAACGGTTCCTGGTGAAAGACATCCAGTCCCGCGCCGGCGATTTTCTTATTCTGCAGCGCATCCATCATCGCCACCTCATCGACCAGGCCTGCCCGCGCCGTATTGATCAGGAAGCATCCCGGTTTCATCAGCGCGAACTGCTCTGCGCCGATCAGACCTTTTGTCTCAGGTGTCAACCGGAAATGTACCGAAATGACGTCCGCATTCTTACACAAGTTGTTGAGCGACATCGGCGTGTATCCCATTTCTTTGATTTTTTCCTCCGGCATATAGGGATCATAAATCAAAACGTTTGCTTCAAAAGCTTTCATGATGTTCGCCACCCTGGAGCCAACCATCCCACAGCCTACAAGACCGACGTTCTTTCCTTTCAGATTCACCGAATACTCGTCATTCGGGAATCCATCTTTGAAGTTGCCCATCTGAACCCGCTGATGGGAGCGCGCAATATTTTTCATTTCTGAGATCATCAGCCCCACCGTAAATTCAGACACCGGAACTGCAAGGCGTCCTGGCGCATTGATGACTTTCACGCCTCTTTCTGTTGCATTTTCCACGTTGATATTCTCCACACCGCTTCGTATGATGCATACCGCCTCCAGATGTTCTGCACTGTTTACTGCTTTCGTGCTGATTGCGCTGATATGAGAAATCACGATATCGGCGTCTTTGATTTCTGCAAGCAATTCTTCCTCTTCCGCAATCACATCCGGCCCGTTCTTCTCCATATTCAAGAACATTTTCATAAAGGCGTCACCGTCTTTGATCTCTTTCTGTACAGAGACATACTTTACTTCCGCACCGTATTTCTCTGCCAGAGCGTCAAATACTCTCAACTCTCCATTGGGTGTGGAAAACCCTTCCATTACTACTACTTTCTTTCCCATTCTATTTTCCCTCTTTCTTTTCTATGATTCGGATGTCAAAAGGTACTTCCTCAGAGAGTACCTGGCAATTAGAAGCAGATTCTCTATGACAACACCGACAGCGTTCCAAACACTTCTATATGATGATCCACTACCGCTTCTTCCGCCTGCTGCCCCGCCGCAATCACGTCTGTAAACTGGAATCTCGGCGTCTCTTCTATGTACTGTTTACAAGCAGCCGCCCCAGCCAGCGTCATCGCCGTATAGAAATTGATTTTATTGATCCCATGGGCAACCAGCTTCTTATAATCTTCATCCCCTAATCCGGAACCTCCATGCAGTACGATAGGAATCGGCAATTCTTTCTTGATGGCATCCAGACGTTCATAATCAATCTTCGGTGTTCCTTTATAGACGCCATGAACCGTTCCGATCGCCACAGCAAGACAATCCACATCGGTATCTTTGTAAAACCGAAGCGCTTCCTCCACCGTCGTGTAAGCGTCGGGGTCCGCGACATTTCCCTCCAGCATATTCCCCTCGTGTCCGGCTACATGTCCAATCTCAGCTTCCACAGTGACGCCGCAGGCACGGGCTGCCTCGATTACCTTCTTTGTGATTCTTACATTTTCCTCATAAGGAAGAGAGGAGCCGTCAAACATCACAGAAGTACATCCATACTGAATCCCTTTGACGCAGGCTTCATAGGTCGGTGAATGATCCAGGTGCAATGCAACCGGCACCGAGCTTCTTCTGCAGCGTTCTGTCAGATATCCCATAAATGCATCTGCATTCGGGTCATCCAGCGACATCGGCATCACCATCACGATTACCGGCGTATTTCTCTTTTCCGCCGCACGGATGATTGCCTCCGCCGTGATGTACTCCAGGGTATCGAACGCTCCCACTGCATAATTTTTATCTTTCGCAACGCTCAAAAGCTCCTTCATTGTTACTAACGCCATTTCTATATTCTCCTTCCAACTATTTTTGATTCTTACCAGATTCCAAAAAACGCGCCCAGGATACTGACCACCACGATTCCAAGAACGATATACACCATCTTGACATTTTTGCGGAATAACGCATAACAGATCAATACCGGTCCGATTTTCAATATGCCTGGCAGACAAGATTCTATGATATCGTTCAGCGCAACAGTCCCATTGACAAACTCCAGTTTCGTCACCAGATTGACATAGGAAAACGTCATGCTCCCCATAATAAACATGCTCAACACGCTGGCACAGGAAAGAATTTTCTTAAATGTTCCGGACTCCAACAGGTCGATCGCTGCCTCACGCCCAATCTTGTATCCAACCGGGATCAAGATAAAACTGGCGATCGGTCTGGCTGCAACCGAAATTACATTCGCCAGAATCGGCGCAAAGAACAGTCCAGCGGCCGCCATCGGTTGAAAGATCGCGATACACAGGGTACGGATTGTGGTGTCCGCAATCGTATCTCCAAAACCGGCCATCGGCCCCATCAACGCAGCTTTCACATTTCCAAAAGATTCATCCGGAATCTCTCCGCCATTCGCCCGTTCTTCCTCCATCGCGATTATAATGCCGTTGATCACGGCTCCAAAACCGGCGCAAGTAATATAAAGAGAGGTTTCCCTGGAAAGTGCGCGGCTGAAATCTTCATCATTTTTATATAATTTCCGCAAAATATGCGAAATGGAATTACAAAAAGCCACCCCGTAATAACGAACGTATGACTTCGGATGATAATAAAAGAATATCCATTTGAACCATGCCCAATATAGATCTTTCTTAGTAATTACCGAAGTTTTCTCTTCCACGATTTCCGTTCCCGTCGTCATTTCTTTACTCATTCTCACATTCCTCCTTCCGCTTCTTTTCCTTCCATAAACCAATTATGAAGGATCGCAAGTATCACGCCAAAAATAGACATTACGATTGTACTGATTCCACACACATAGGAAATATAAAAACCAAAGAAGAAGTATACCAACAGTTGACATTTCCCAATCAGATTCAAAAACAGCGCAAATCCAACTGCTGGAAGAATTCCGCCTGCTACGCTCAATCCATTCATCAACCATGTTGGAAAAGCATCTACCAACTGTGTGATAAATCCCGAGCCAAAATAAAGAATCAAAAATAGAGGGATAAACCGAGCAGGTGTATTATACAAAGGTGGCCAAAGATTCACAGCCCTGTTCAATGCTTTTGTATCGCCTCTTTCTGCAGCCCGTTCCCCCATGTTTGCGGAAATAGAGTTCAAAGTACATTCCAAAGGCGTATAAATACTTCCTGCTAGAACTGCAAACGGAATCGCCAGAGCCAAAGCCACCTCCGCTGATAGATTAGAAACAATTGCAAGCGGCACTGCAACAAATGTTGCCGTCTGTAGATCATAGCTGTTAGTACCACCTGCCGTCACGGGCGCCATATTCAGTGTTTGAATCGCCGCGCCCAAAATCAATCCTGTCTTCCAGTCTCCCATAATAATTCCACATAAAAATCCCATTACAAATGCCATCGGTCCCATAATGACATGCATCACCGGTGTAACTGTCAGAATCGTATAGAGCAGACATATTAAAATAATTTGTGCTAAAGACATCTCTCATCCTCCTTTTCGTTCGTTTCTCATTTCTTGAATTTTGCTTTTGCAAGCACATCGTTCAGCGTTCTGCGCGGGTCCGGCGGAAAACACTGAAAAAAAATCTTTACTTGATGCTCGTCCTGTAATTTCCTCAGTCGTTCCCCTTCTTCCCGATCCATCGCCACCCCTTTTGCAACAATTACTTTTTTGCTCTTTCCAGGCGGCATCGTGATATTCGCTATCTGCAACTCCGGATAAGTATATCCCTTCTCATATGCACGAAGCGCGGTATCAATATCCCCAAACAACACAATAATTCTTCCATTTTCCAGTTGATTGCTCTGAAATCGTTCCGCCATCTCATCCGTGCTGATCGTAGCCATGGATACTCCCTGGGGAGCCGCTTTCTCATGAAGCTTTACCAAAAACGGATCCTTACATTTCACATCATCCACAACAATAATCCCGGTAGCTCCCATTCCTGGCACCCACGTATTACATACCGTGCCGTGAGCCAGCCGACTGTCCAACCTGTTCAAAATAATCGACATAACAAAATCCCTCCTATGTTTCCATCAAATCCATCACGAATTCCCCGACATCCACCGCTGCCTTCCTGTAGCTCTCCATCGTATTGGAGATTATCATTTTGCCGTCGGCATGAGTCTCCCTATCCTGAGCGATTTCGAGCACCATCGGAAGATTCAGACCACTCAACGCATATACCGGTCGTTTCAATTCCGGTATGATTTTCATCAGAACATTGAACGGCGAACCTCCAAATAAATCAATCAGCAGCACGGTATTTTCCGGCATCTTCCTCCACATCTCCTGAAGTTCCCGCCGATACTCTTCAAGGGAATCATTTACCTCCAGCCCCAGCGCCGCCACATTCTCTAATTCCCCCAGAATCATTTCCGCGGACTCTACAACCGCGCAGGCCATAGGGCCGTGACTGATGCAGATGATCCCCGGTAAAGCCGGATTTATCTCATTTGGAAATCGTATCTGCGACATCTTTTATACCTCCTTTCCGTATTTTTCGTTACTCGGTGTTTCACCTTTCTCTATTTTTCGTAATAGATGTTTGCAACAAAATCACTTTATGCTTTTTGTTAGCGCAAAAAGTGTGCCAATTATACTGTTGTACATCAATTTTGCTTTATTAACCGTTAAATTTTATTTCTATTGACATATTTATATTATGATTGCTACACTAAAAACATAGTGTTGTATTCTATTTTATAATGGAGGGAAAAATGAAACGAATCGAAAAAGTAGAACAATTTGTTCAAAAAGCAAAAGAAAGCGTTACTGCATCCGAAGTAGCCGATGCACTGCAGATTCTCCGCTGCGACGCTTCTTCCGACCTGAACAAGCTTTGCCAGCAAGATATCTTAGAAAAATCCAACACCCGCCCCGTACGTTTTTTCTTGAGCAGTGATAAAAATAGTTTCTCTGAAATTTCGCGGAATACTGCCTCTCAAACAAACGCTGTTCAAAAGACCGAGATTGCATCTGGCGAAACCGACCTGTTATCCAGTCTTTCCCGATATAATCCGAGTCTCCGCCATGCGCTCCATCTCGCAAAAGCCGCCGTATCCTATCCACCGCACGGATTGAATATTCTAATTACTGGTGAAACCGGGGTGGGGAAAAACTTCTTGGCAGAAACCATCTGGCAGTATGCCGTAGACAAAAAATTATTTGAAAAGGGGGAGTCCATTCCCTTCGTCTCATTCTCCTGCGCAGAATATGCAGACAACCCTCAACTTCTTTTGTCTCAGCTTTTTGGATATGTAAAAGGAGCGTTCTCCGGTGCGAACGAGACCAGATCTGGGTTACTGGAAAAAGCGAACGGTGGTATTTTCTTCCTCGATGAAATCCACAGGCTCCCTTCTACCGGTCAGGAAATTCTCTTCACTTTAATCGACAAGGGCGTCATCCGTCGCCTTGGAGACACGGTAGACCGTCCAATTCAAGTGATGCTTCTCTGTGCGACAACAGAAGACACCAACACTGCGTTATTAAAAACATTTCTGCGGCGTATTCCTGTATCCGTCCATATTCCCAACCTCAATGAACGTACGGTCAACGAAAAGTTTTATTTTATCCATTCTTTTCTACAGCAGGAGTCCCGACGTATCCAGCGTTCTATATACGTTTCCAGAAAAGTTCTAAAATCCCTCCTGGCCTACGAACCCAAAGGAAACATTGGTGAATTAAAAAATATTATAAATCTGTGTTGTGCCAAGGCCTATCTGAGCTGTCTGTCCAATCTGCAGAGTCCGGACGACGCAGCCAGTCTGACGATTGACCTGATTGATCTCCCGCCAAAAGTGTACAGCCAGAATCACCCTCTGGCTTTGAGTGAGGAGCAGTCACAACAGCCGTTTCTAAACGAGGAACTTCATATATCACCGGATAGCCCCTATCCCGATATTTTGCCGGACCATTCTGAGCACAATAAAGATATTTTGAACCTTTATGGCTTTATTGAAAAGCGGATCAATGCCTATCGAAATCTTCAAATGAATTATGCAGAAATCGAGTCCCGCACAGCCCACGATCTGGACACTTATTATAGAAATATCGCCCGGCGTCTGACATCCGATGTTCCCTCGGAAAATGCTATTATTGACGAAATCATCCCTGTTCCCTGCAAAAACGCCGCGTTAAACATTCTAAATTCTGCCGAAAAGCATTTTAACTGCACCTATTCCGAAGGATTAACCTTAGCCTTTGCTTTACATTTGCAACAGTTATGAACCGTTGTGCAAATGAGGAGATTGTATACAATCCAAATCTAGAAAATATTAAAAAAGACTGTTATCTCGAAATGGAATTCTTGAAAAAGATACAGCCTTCTGTTGCACAAATACTGAATGCCCCCATTCCAGAAGACGAGCTTGGCTTCTGGGCGATGTTCTTAAAACAGAAAAGCTTGCCTCAGACAAAAACAGCGCGCGTCGGTTTGATCGTAGCTACCCATGGAACCAACACCGCCTCCAGCATGGCCACTCTCGCTAACGAATTGATTCACGAATACTGCGCCTACTCCCTAGATGTTCCTGCATATCAGACAAAAGAAGATATGTTTTTAGATTTACAACAATTGATGCGAAAAGTGGACAATGGACGCGGAATCCTCCTTCTCGCCGACATGGGAACTCTCGCCAATTGTGAGGATCGCCTTATGTCAGCTACAGGAATTGAATGCAAGATTATCCCAAATGTAAGCTCAACGCTCGTCCTGGAAGCCGTGAAAACCATTGTATCCACCAATGAACCTCTGGAAGCTGTCTACAGTAGGATATATTATGATTATTATCAGGCAATCTCAACTTCCTTCAAACGCCATTTTTTTAACGAAAAACCTGGGATAATCGAAGAATCTCTAGTAGAAAATTCACGTGCAATTATCATTACACTCTGTTCTACCGGTTATGGAGGAGCCACAAAAATAAAAGAAATTCTGGAACAGGCATTTGCGGACTACCCTGGATTGCAGATTGTGGCCATGAGCGTGCGGGATGATATTAACAGCTTTGTCCAACATTTAGCAAAAGGAAAGCTGAAATTGATTATAGGCAGTTTCTCTCTGGATATACCAGGCGTCTCACAGATGGGCGTAGATACCGTATTTCACAAAGAAGGACTGATCAAGATTCGAAAACTCCTGGATTCTTCACCGGATCATATACCCGATGAAGAGCCAGTCTTTTTTGAGGAAGAAGAGATTTTTAAGCTTCTGACGAAAGAATGCCGAAATTTCACTCCCAGTATTCCGACGGAAACTGCAATCACGGCGTGTCGAAAATTTTGTCACAAGGCCAAAGATCTGTTGTCCCCAGCAGGTGCAACAGACAGCTATTATCTGAATCTATCCATTCATTTTCTCTGTATGTTGGAACGGCTGGAAACTTCTCATACAGATGAAACACCAGAATGGGGCGATTCGATCATCCGACGCAACCATAACTTGTACTTAAAACTCAAAGAAGTGTTGCGGGAACTCTGCGAACCACTCGGATACCAAGTGCCCAAGAGTGAGCTATGCTATTTCCTACAAATTTTATAATACAACAATAAATTGGCGCGGTTTTTGCTCTCTATTCTTATATCGTAATTCTGTTGCAACAAAACTCTTTTTCAGGATAACTTACCATTCAGATACAACCACAAAGGAGATTCTTTGCAATGCTGACCGAAAAGATAACGATTTGCAATCCTTCAGGGCTTCATGCCCGTCCTGCAAGCCAATTTGTTTATATAGCCGGGCTTTTTCAAAGTTCGATCTTTTTCCGAAAAGTGGGCGACGACACGCTTTACAATGCAAAGTCCATCCTCTCAGTTCTGACTGCCTGTGTTAAATTCCAGATGGAAATCGAACTACAGATTAACGGACCGGACGAAGAAGCTGCGTTTCGTACAATTTGCGCCGCCGTAGAGAATGGATTCGGAGAAGCAATAAAAGACCATCCACCTTGATATGCCCTTATCAAGTGGATGGCCTTTCCCCTTTTATAATTTTCCTTTTCACGGCTACTTAAACTCCACCACCGCATACGGTTTCTCTTCCCCATCGCACAACACTACCACAGTCCTGCCCTCCTCATTCGCCACTTGGGGATAAATCATATCTCCCAGGACGGCGGCTTTCCGATATTCTACCCGAAGTTTACGAACTTCCAAGTCTTTCGGCAACACTTCCTGTGCCATCTGCACATACTGACAGTTATTGACATGCTCATTGGTGTCAATATGCTCCCGCCTCACAGGAAATGCAGGCATGCTTTCCCCTTCCTGCGGCAACAAAATTTTCCGCTTTTCCAATACCATATCTAGCGGGGGCTCCTGTCCATATGGTGCAATATCCTCTGGACACAACCGCGCAGGATGTCCTGTTTTTATATCCAAATAAATCCATACAGAATAAGCCCGCGCCACCCATGTTTTCGCCCCATCCAACATGACAAAATTACGGTATCCAAAAAACTTGTCAAATCCACATGCAAAAGTCCCAACGGTAATCTTTTCTCCTAACTCCGGATATCTGCGAATCTCGATCTGCCAGTAGGAAAGAAGCCAAGCACGATGCCGTTCTCCCAGTGCTTGCAACCCGCAGCCAATATCCTCCGACTGAAAAGTACTGCAATCCTGAAAATAATTGATCAGAGATGGCAGCGTCATCGTTCCTCTGTGATCTATTTCACTGTATCTTACTCGTCCATCAAATGTATACATATCTTTTCCTTCCTTACATTGTATTTCATCAAAATGGACAGTTCCCCATCGCCTTTCATCATTATGGGGGACTGCCCCCTCCTACCATCTTTCGTTAAGAGGGACTGTCCCCTCTGTCTCCTTTGTCTCCTCTACCTCCCACGTAACTGTGCTCAACAGTAATCACACATTGATACCTCGCATCAATTTCCTGCAACCGGCGAACCAGTTCCTGCTGCAGGGTACTTTTCTGCTCTTCCGTATAGCTATACGGAACCACCATATCAAAAATAACATTAATCTGATTTTCACCGGCCACTACGCGGAGGTCATGTACACTGGCATGCGGATCTAATTCCGACATAATTTCATCTACTTGCGTTCGAATCAACAAAATCGCTTCATTTCTGGTTTCGATCGGGTCCATGTGAATGACCAAAAAAATTCCTAGTTCTTCGACCGCATTTTTCTCAATTCTGTCGATAATCTCATGCGATTTTTCCACATCCGTGTCATTCGGGACTTCTGCATGAATACTTGCCATGCTACGGTTAGGACCATAATTATGTACAATCAAATCATGTGTCCCTTCAATTCCATCGTATTTTTCCACATATTTTTTAATCCGATCATAGATTTCTGGGTCCACCGCTTCCCCAATCAACGGCTCCAGCGTATCTTTTGCAATAGAAAATCCGGCCCACATCACCAGAAGCGCCACGCCTAGCCCCACAAAACCATCAATATTAATCCCGGTAATCCGAAAGAAAATCAGCGATAGAATCGTGGCCGCCGTGGTAACCACATCTCCCATGGAATCCGTAAAAACCGCCATCATCACTTTAGAATCTATCTTTTCTCCCAGTTTTCGATTAAAAATACCGAGCCATAACTTTACACCAACCGAAAGAATCAAAATGCATACAGAAATCAACTGAAAACGCAGAATCTCCGGGTTTTTTATCTTAGAAATGGAATCTTTTAGAAAAGTAAAACCTACTTCCATAATCAAAAATGATACAATAAGCGCTGCAATATACTCGATTCTTCCGTGTCCGAAGGGATGATCTTCATCCGCTGGCTTACTGGCCATTTTCACACCGATATAGCTGATCACAGAAGAACCAGCATCCGATAAGTTATTAAATGCATCCGCCATAACGGAAATACTATGTAAAAAGAACCCCACCGATAATTTTACTACAAACAAAAAAATATTACAAAAGATGCCCACCATACTGGCCAGCACTCCATAGGCTGTACGGACGGACACCTTTTCTACAACTTGATAATCTTTGATAAAAAATCTCACCAAAAATTCTGTCATTCGTTACCACTCCAATCATTTTTCTAGACGATCCAGAAAGAAGCTTCGAATCCTGACATCTGAGTCTGATGTAAACAGCTCATATTCTTCTTCCGTAAGTACTTGCTTCAACTCCTCTTTGCCTTCTTCCGGCACTACCGCATGAACCGCATCCAGAAAACACAGATTCGGGTAAAGCACACACCACCAGTTATGGCCTTTCGCCGCACCAATCTCAATACGAAGAGCCTCATAATTCCCAGCGGGGAATGTCACATCCCCGTAAGTTTTTTCCGGAAAATAGCAGGTAGTTACAGCCGCACTCACCGGGTAATCGTACCCTTGCGCCTCGATCTCTTCCGCACACATTTCCTCGATCTCATCAGAGTGTTCCCGCAACCACATCCGTGTCTGATCTACATCCAAATCTTCCGGAAGGCAAACCTTCATCCAGTCAAGAACGCGTTCTTTCACCGTCATTTTCAAAGCCTGATCTTCCTCACTATCACTGTTTGCCAAAATGTGAAACCGCAACACTTCCTGCGCTAAATGCTCCTGCGCCTGTGCCAGCAACACTTCCTGCCTGGCGTCCACAACTCCTCCTGTAATCAGAGCCGCAATCACAAGAGACAGCAGAATGATGCAGACCTTTGTCATATCCACTTTATATTTTAGATTAAAATTTCTCATAGTATGTATCTCCCTTCCAAATATTTCCCCGTTGCTGCAGTCCATACATCGGACTGCCTCTCGGGTACATTTCCTTCTAATGGGAGTATGCACAATATCAAAGAATTTTAAACCTAATTTTCCTTCTTCTGAATCATTTCCATAATAACATTGACCTGATTATCAATATGCTGATTGATAATCTTCGCTGCTTCCTCCTGATCTCGATTGACTATCCGTTCAATAATATCCTGATGCTCGTTCAGAAGAGCCCTGTGAAATTCCTCTCGCTTTAAATATTCTGCACGGTAACGGTACATCTGCTCCCGTAAATTGTTCAACAACTGAATCAATCTGTCATTTCCGGTTGCACGGAAAATCACATCATGAAATGCTTCGTCCGCATCCGCTACCTCTGTGATATCCTGTCTTCCCAATATTTTTCCAAAATCATCCGCCACCTGGCGTAATTCCTGTATCTCTCTTTGTGAAATCCGTTCACAGGCAAGTTTTACGGCAAACTCTTCCAGTACTCTGCGTACTTCCAGGACATCACGCATACTTTTTTCCGTAATATCCGCCACTTCCGCCCCTCTTCGCGGAATCATCAGCACGAGCCCCTCCAGCTCCAATTTATGCATGGCTTCTCGGACTGGAGTTCTGCTTACCCCCAGTCTATTCGCCAATTGAATTTCCATCAGACGCTCTCCCGGTTTTAATTCCCCACGAAGAATCTCCTGGCGTAAAGTGTGAAACACCACGTCCCGAAGCGGCAGATATTCCTCTTTCCGGTCTTCAAATCTCAGTCCCATCCTCTATTTCCTCCTGACACCATGTACATTCGTCACATATACTTGACGCGCAAGCCCCAGATCATAGATCCGTTTCTGCGCCTTCTTTGCCACATAACGCTCCTCAAAAATCCCGAATACAGTTGGCCCGCTTCCACTCATCATTGCATTCAGAGCCCCTTCTTCTATCATTACACGTTTGATATTATCAATCACCGGATAATTTTGAACCGTCACCTGCTCCAATACATTTCCCATGCAAGCTGCTACTTTCCTGAGAGACCCTTCCCTCAAACCTACCATAATTCCATCAATATCAGGATGATTCCAACTGTCTTTGGAATCCAGAGCCTCGTAAACATCTTTTGTTGAAACACTGATCGGCGGTTTTGCAATCAACACCACACATTTCATCAATGCCGGAAGCTCGGTCAGTTTTTCACCGATCCCTTCCGCCAGCACTGTTCCCCGCATGATACAATATGGAACATCCGCCCCCAATTTGAGACCACGCTCCATCAATTCCTCCATGGACAACGACAGATCGTACATTTTATTCATCCCAAACAACACTGCAGCCGCATTTGTACTGCCGCCCGCCATACCAGCGGCAACCGGAATGTGCTTCTTCAATGTAATAGAAATTCCACCTGGAATATCAAATTCTTTCATCAACAGCTCCGCCGCCTGATACGCAATATTATTCTCGTTTACTGGTAGAAAATACAGATTTGTCTTTAAATCAATCCCCGGTTCCTCTTTTTTCTTTAAAAAGACATTGTCGTACAGATAAATTGATTGCATAATCATCCGCACGTCATGATAACCATTCTCTCTTCTTCCTAGTACATCCAAACCCAAATTAATTTTTGCCAGGGCTTTCAGCTCCATTTCTCTCATCTGTTTTCCCCTTGTATATTGTATACACTTTTTTTGACATATCCAAAGGGCATACGTTATGTATGCCCTGTTTATCCCGTATCCCTCCATGATACCGTCCATTGATACACCCAAATGGCACACCATATTACAGGCCCCTTTCAGGGCGGGCGGACTTAGTCTATCAGAATATATCATATCTATTTTTGTTACAAATGTAAAGCCTTCATCGTGATTCTTCTCCAAAAATCGGTACTGCATTCTCTTTGAATATCAAAAGTTTCTCACCAGGTTTTATTGTATCGTTCTCCAGCTGGTTCACCTCCCGGATTCCATCTATCGTAGTCATGTACTGTTTTGCAAGGCTCCAGAGATTATCTCCATTTTTTACGACATATCCCACGATTCCAGGCAGCTTCTCCATTTCTTCCTCCGAAATCGGTGAAAACGCGATATCTGTAATCATTTTCATCTGAATTGGTCTTCTAATAAAGGTATCAATCGCAAGTACCGCCTTCACTTCCACATTTTCACTTCCTGAAAGTGACACCGAAAGTTGCTCCAAATGGGGTGAAATATGATAATTTGCATTTTCACACATATTCGGACATTCCATCAAATACGAAAATGGAACCATCCCCTGCCATGCTGCAAAGGGCATTTCATCATCCGCCTTGATATATAAGAATGTTAAATGCAGAATTCCTTCTATATAAATACCATCTGCCATCACTTTCGTCTGTTCCACTTGCAGATTCCCGTCGCTGTGGCAGATCTGCAACACATCTTCCTTCAATTCCGGAAGCGCCAGTTGTTCTGCCACCCTGCATTTTGACTGATTCTGAATCATCAGTTCTTCATATAGTGCGTCTCTGGTCTGCAGCTCACATTTTTGCGACAGAGAGTATGCATCTTCCAACATCTCCACCTCTTCTTCCGCAAAAATATTAATCCGCAGATTCAAGGTGCCTTCTACTCCCAGCACCCGCATTTCCCCGTCTTCGTCCATTCGGACATCCAGCAAAGAATCTTCCAGTGACGTATGTACCTGGTGGTACATGCCTTCTTCTACGCCATAACACTCCACATGCCCCTCGTAAGAAACCGCCTGCTCCACCCAATCCATTTTCTGATCCTCCGAGAGATACAGGCAAAATACCATCAGCTCTCCCCGAACGAAAAGCTCATCCTGGCCCAACCGGATATCCAACTTTCGATCCGAAATATCACTGAGCAGAATTTGCCCGATTCCTTCTTTGGTACCCGGCAATGTAATTTCTTCTTTAATACGATAAGTATCCTTCTTTGACATACTCATCTGCAACAGATTTACTTTTTTATATTTGCAAAATACTTGTTCTTCGTCCTCGATCCCCAATGTAATTTCTTCATCTTCTAATTCTTCCCGATTGATTTCCAACTCAATCATCGCACGAATACTCAGTTTCCGGGAATGAACCAGATTGGGAGTAAGCTCCACCCTGGTATTGCGGATAAAAAACTGACTTCCCGTCTCCCCTTCCATATAAACCATCTCTTCGAATGGGAAACTCCCTTCCAAGACTGCCGGCTGCGACTCAATTTTTGCTGGCACATACAAAATACGGAAATATAATTTTCCAATCACCCGAATATAATTTTCCACCGGTTTCATGTCTTCAATCCTGGCCTCGGCCTTTCCATGTATCAACCGTTGAATATCATCTTTCGCATCTGGAACATTGTAATCCTCATCCAGAAAGAATTGATCTATGATCCTCTTCCCAATTTTTAGACAATGTATCTGCTTTTTGTTTAATTCCATGCTTGATTAACCTCCCGTTAAATTTGTATTCAGAATCCCGGTTATTCAAATTGTACCGGTTTATCTACTGCCTCAAGTTTTACCACCACGTATGGACAAGTCGTCTTTTCTTTAATCTCCTCTCCACTTTCCGGTCCCAGTAAAGCCGTTTCAAGTACAATCGCATTTTCAGTCTCATAAAGCGCGGCAACCTCCACACTGTAACCTGTAGTCGGTTTTGCCCCGTATCCCTGGGCTATATATAAGTATCCCTGATCCGTAAAGGTGATCCGGAATACCTGATCTCCCTGTTCCTCAATCAACGCCGCCATTTCCTCCGGGATATCTTCCTTTTTTACCACCGTAAACTCCGGGTCCTTGATCTTTCCTGTCTCCTCCACTTTCGTCACACAGCCTGTCAGCAGTCCCAGAAGGCCAGCGAGCAACAGGCAGAACCGTAATTTTTTCATACATTCCTCGCACACAATCTCTTAACTATACATATGAAAAGACTTTCTGAAATATACATCTCGTTGACACCCCCGAACAAAAGGATTATACTGATGTCATCTCTTACAAAAGGAGAATCTTCATATGATAAGGTTTATCTGTGTGGTCGTATTTTTGGTTCTTTATCTTATTTGTTCAATCCCGGTATTTTTTGCGGAATGGATTATCGGTAAATTCAGTCCGAACACCAAGGACTACAGTTCTCTGCGAATTGTACAATGGGGATTTAAAGTCATTTTGGCGATCACCGGTGTCAAGATTACTGTCATCGGTGAGGACAAAATTCCCAATGAACCCGTTCTTTTCATCGGGAATCATCGCAGCTTTTTTGATATCCTTTTGACCTATTCCCGCTGCAAAAGACTGACCGGATACATTTCCAAAAAGGAGATGGAAAAGATTCCACTTCTTTCGGTCTGGATGCGGTATTTGTACTGTCTGTTCCTGGACCGTGAGAATCCAAAAGAAGGTTTAAAAACGATATTGCAGGCGATTGATTACGTCAAACACGGAATTTCCATTTGTATCTTTCCAGAAGGAACTCGTAATGCGGGGGAAGAACTAAGCCTCCTTCCATTCAAAGATGGTGCATTCAAGATTGCAACAAAGACCAGTTGTGCAATCATACCAATTTCTATGAATAATACCATATCCATATTTGAAAAACAGTTTCCGCGTATCAAGAAAACGCATGTCATCCTGGAATATGGAGATCCAATCTATCCTGACAAGCTGACGCCGGAAGAAAAACGGCACATTGGAAATTACTGCAAAAATATCATTCAGGATACAATAAATAAAAATGCCGGCCTACTGTAACTGACACACAAAAAATTCATGCTCTTCAGATGAAACACATGAAAAAGGAGAATATCATGCATTCAAGAAATCTTACCCTGCTGACAGATCTATATGAATTAACGATGATGCAGGGATACTTCGAAAAACAAAATAACGAAGTCGTCATTTTCGACATGTTTTTCCGCGAAAACCCGGACAGCGCTGGATACTCTATCATGGCTGGACTGGATCAGGTCATCGAATACATTAAAAATCTGAATTTCACCTACGAAGATGTGGACTATCTCAGAAATCTCGGAATCTTTACCGACAATTTCCTCAATTATCTGAGCGGTTTTCATTTCAGTGGTTCCATCTATGCGATTCCGGAGGGCACTGCTGTTTTCCCGAAAGAACCTCTTTTAAAAGTTATCGCGCCCATCATGGAAGCTCAGCTAGTAGAAACCGCGATTTTAAATATTATCAATCATCAATGTCTGATCGCCACCAAGACTTCCCGTGTCGTCTATGCTGCGCAGGGGGATGGAATCATGGAGTTTGGTCTGAGACGCGCCCAGGGCCCGGATGCTGGACTTTATGGTGCAAGAGCCGCTATGATCGGTGGCTGTGTCGGCACATCCAACGTCTTGGCTGGACAGATGTTTGATGTTCCCGTTATGGGTACACATGCGCACAGTTGGATTATGAGTTTTCCCGATGAATACACTGCGTTCAAAGCATACGCGGACCTCTATCCGAACGCCTGCACACTACTGGTAGATACCTATGATACATTGAAGTCCGGTATTCCCAATGCGATTCGTATATTCCAGGAAATGAAAGAAGCCGGAATCAAACCCAAGAGTTACGGAATTCGTCTGGACAGCGGAGATCTGGCCTACCTTTCCAAGAAAGCCCGTGCCATGTTGGATGAAGCCGGATTCCCGGATGCCGTCATCGCCGCTTCCAATGATCTGGATGAATATTTGATCCATGACCTGAAAATGCAGGGCGCCACGATCACCTCCTGGGGTGTAGGGACACACCTGATTACCTCAAAGAACGCGCCTTCTTTCGGAGGAGTCTATAAGCTAGCGGCTATTCAGGATAAAAATGGTACATTTGTGCCAAAAATAAAAATTTCGGAGAACACAGTCAAGATCACCAATCCAGGCAATAAAACCATTTTCCGGATCTATGATAAAAGAAGTGGTAAAATGAAGGCGGATTTGATCTGTTTTGCGGACGAAACCTTTGATACAGAGCAAGATCTGTTCCTGTTCGATCCTGTTGACACCTGGAAGAAGACAAGATTAAAAGGCGGTACTTACACCATGCGGGAGTTACTGGTCCCTATTTTCATCAACGGCGAATGCGTTTACCAGTCTCCTTCTGTCATGGAGATCGCCTCTTATTGCAAAAAAGAAAAAGAAACTCTCTGGGAAGAAACACGAAGGCTCTTCTACCCGCATAAAGTGCATGTAGATTTATCTCAGAAACTTTTTGATGTAAAAGAGCATCTTTTGAATGATATGAGTATGAAAGAGATGGAGTAGGGAAGCGTGGTTTGCAAATTGCACAAAATATTTTGTGCAATTTGCCGGGTACGCTCCGAGAAATTTTGCGCAATGAAATTTGAACAGAGCTTATTGCCAGAATATTCTCATACCTTAGCGTTTCGCAATTACCTAAATATCACTCAATAACAAAGAAGCGGCGAAACGCGCACAGAATGGAGGAAATCGTATATGAAAATAATTGTATTAGCCGGTGGCCTTAGCACGGAACGGGATGTTTCCCTTACTTCCAGCGCCGGAATATGTCGGACGCTGTTAGAAAACGGGCATGATGTGTTTTTGTTGGATGTTTTTCTTGGCTTCCCTTACGCTCAGGATCGTCTGGAAGAGGTGTTCACGCTGCCGGGCCATGGAATGGAAATCGCGGCAAATATCAGTACGACAGAACCGGATATTGCGGCAGTCAAAGCTTCTCGTCCAGATCAGTCCGACTGTTTTCTCGGGCCGAACGTCATAGAACTCTGCCGCATGGCAGACATTACATTTCTTGGCTTGCACGGCGGAGAAGGCGAAAACGGAAAATTGCAGGCCACCTTCGATCTTCTAGGTATCAAGTACACCGGTCCCAATTCATTGGGCTGCGCGCTTGCCATGGACAAAGGCGTCACCAAACAGATTTTCAAGCAGTGTGGTGTGGAAACCCCTGGCGGCACCTGGCTGTACCGCAGTGAACAGAATAAAACGCTTGAGGAGATGGGGCTTTCCCTCCCGGTTGTCATCAAACCCTGTTCCGGTGGTTCCAGTATCGGGGTATACATCGCGCATACAGAAAAAGAATATACAGATGCACTGGAGAACTCTTTTCGTTATGAAGACGAAGTTATCATAGAGCCCTACATCAAAGGCCGCGAATTTGCCTGTGGAATTCTCGGAGATCAAACACTTCCTCCGATTGAAATTATCCCCAAATCTGGTTTCTTTGATTACGCAAATAAATATCAAGCCAATGCTACGGAGGAGGTCTGTCCCGCAGACATCAGCGAGGAGATTTCCCTGCGAATGCAAGACATCACGCTGCGCGCCTTTCATGCATTGAAACTGGACGTTTACAGCCGGGCCGATTTTATTTTGGACGAATTCGGCAATCTGTACTGTCTCGAAGTAAACACTTTGCCTGGAATGACTGCCGCCAGCCTGCTTCCCAAAGAAGCACAGGCCGCAGGAATTGCGTATTCGGAATTGTGTGAAAGGATTATTCAGATGTCTTTGGAGGCGCGGTATCAATAAGGTGGAATAGATTTTGGTGTCAGAAGATTTTTTCATTGGTGTGGCAAATTGCACCAATTGTATTCTGCTTTGTTCCGGGTTCCGAATCTAAGAGCTTCTAAATGTTCTGATGAAGAATAAATCGTACGGACGCAACCACCCTCAATGCGCCGTCCATGGCGCAAATCGGGCTTTCGACGGCGTCCGTGCCGCCGAATTGCTGGGAATTGACAGAACATTAAGATACTCTAAGATTCTCCACAGTCACAAAGCAGAATACACTTGGTGCAATTTGCTTGGTACATTTTGGGAAAATACCTTTTGACACCCAAAAATATATGGAAAACCACATGCGTCCATAACAGCGCGCACCACCAAAAATGAAAGTTGGATGGGCGCATTGGTGCATCCCCGAATTCATGCCGTCTATCCGGCGGCAGATTTTTAAAGTAAAAGATTATAGAATGATAGGATTATGAAATTATGAAACATATGTCTTTGAAAGAGATCGCCGCTGCTTGCGGCGGTATTTACTATGGAAACGACGAAGATTATCACAAGGAAGTGACCAATGTCGCTATTGACAGCCGCAAGGTGGAACCGGGTGGCCTGTTTGTCGCTATTCGCGGCGCTAGGGTGGACGGCCATATGTTCATTTCTCAAGTCATGGAAGCCGGAGCACTGTGCGCGATTTCCGAAAAGCGCATCGAAAACACTGCTTATCCTTATATTCTCGTACACTCCTCTTTGCAGGCGCTCAAAGATCTCGCGGAACATTATCGCAAATCTTTACATGTCAAGGTCGTCGGTATTACTGGTAGTGTCGGCAAGACCAGTACAAAAGAAATGATCGCTTCCGTTCTGGAGCAAAAATACCGTGTTCTAAAAACAGAAGGGAATTTTAATAACGAAATTGGACTACCCCTGACCGTTTTTCGCATCCAGGAAGAACACGAAATCGCAGTCCTGGAAATGGGGATCAGTGATTTCGGTGAAATGGAACGGCTTGCACGCATCGCACGTCCAGATATCTGTGTAATTACCAATATCGGAAACGCTCATCTGGAGCAGCTAAAAAGCCGAGAAGGAATTTTGAAGGCCAAAACAGAAATGTTTCGCTTTATGAACCCGGAAGGAACTATTATTCTGAACGGAGACGACGATCAACTCGCCTCCATTTCGCGCTACGGAAAGATGATCCCTCTCTTCTTTGGACTTTCCGATCAATTACCGGTATATGCCGAAGAAATCTTAAGCAAAGGATTAAAAGGAACCTCCTGTCGCATTCATATTCAGGGCGAGCAGATCAAGCCTCTGATTCCCATTCCCGGTGCGCATATGATATACAACGCACTGGCTGGCGCGTCCGTCGGCATGATTCTTGAACTTTCCGCCGCAGAAATCAAATCAGGCATCGAATCTCTGCGTCCGATTACCGGCAGAAATCATCTGATTGAAAAACATGGGTTGACCATCATTGACGACTGTTACAATGCCAACCCCGCATCCATGAAAGCCTCGCTCGATGTTCTTGCCTACGCTGATACCCGTAAAGTCGCCATACTCGGAGATATGGGAGAATTGGGAACTGACACCGAACGCATGCACTATGAAGTCGGCCGCTTCGCTGCCGAACAAAAGGTTGACCTGCTTTGCTGTATCGGGGAACTCTCTCTCCATATGTACCAAGGCGCTGATTCTGTCGGAGAATGGGAAGGTCAGGCTCTCCACTTTTCCAAAAAGACAGATTTTCTTGCACAAATGCAGAATATCATTTTACCGGGAGATACCGTCCTGGTGAAAGCATCCCATTATATGGACTTTTCAGAAATCGTAGAGAAATTATAAACTTTCTTTGTACGCTATGGAACAAAAACCAATCTCATTGGACCTTGGATATAGGAGCCCAAGACAAATCTTAATAAATCATTTTAAAGTGAAAGGAATACTGCCTGGTAATGCTGTAAAGCCCATAAGCAGAGAATAACTGGAGCATAAACTCTGGACAAGCTTTTTGAAGGTGTTAGTTCCATAATCACACTTCATAAAAAAGCGGTTTCTTGTATGATGATACGCTATCAACTACAAAAGACCGCTTTTCATAATATACAGGTAAAATTGGCCGATACCTCTTATCACACTCTCTGCGCCCGAAATACCACCCGATTGCTCTCACTGTCCATCTGCTCCACAATGGCAAGTGATTCCAACTGATATCCCATATTGCGAATCACTTTTCCGCCCGCCTGAAATCCTTTTTCGATCACGATTCCGATTCCTTCCACCGTTGCACCCGCCTGATTCACCAGTTGAATCAATCCCTGCAGCGCGCAACCATTTGCCAAAAAATCATCAATCAAGAGTACATGCTCCCCTTCATTCAGAAACTTCTGCGCCACAATCACCTGATTCTTCGTCTTATGGGTGAATGACTCCACCTCGGCCACATACATCTCACCTTCCAGATTAATACTCTTCGCCTTCTTTGCAAATACCACCGGTACATGAAAATGTTGCGCCACAATACACGCAATCCCGATTCCAGAAGCCTCGATCGTAAGAATCTTGTCAATCTGTTTTCCCTCAAAACGCCGCTTAAACTCCATCCCAATCTGATTGAACAGCTCAATATCCATCTGATGATTCAGAAAACTGTCCACCTTTAAAACATTACCTTCTTTTACAATACCATCCTTCAAAATCCGTTCTTCTAAGAAATTCATTTCTTCCTCCATCCCGTGCATTTTTCAGCACAAACAGATTTTTCCCCTTTCTCTGTCCGTAACTGCTATTATATATGTATGAAAATATTGTACCAGCGACATAAATTGGACGCAAGAAGAAGTAAAAAAATTTCTTTTTCCTTGCACCGAAAATCCCACTTTCACCGTCTAATAGATATAAAACAAAAGGGAAACGAGGTGAACTAATTTGAATATTCTGTTGATAAAGAGAGCGCAGCGGCATGATACAGACGCATTTATTCAACTGATCGAGGAACATAAAACCGCGCTCTACAAAGTTGCGAAAAGTTATTTAAAAAATGAAGAAGATATTGCAGACGCCATACAGGACACTATTTTTTCAGCTTATGAACACATCGAAGATTTGAAAACTGCATCTTACTTCAAGACCTGGATTACCAGAATCTTGATCAATCAATGCACCGACATCATCCGTCAGCAGAAAAGATTTGTGACCATAGAGAAAGCCACAGAACCAAACGGCACTTATATGGAAAGTGATTATGAATTCTATGAACTTCTCGGAGAGCTGCCGGAAAAGGATCGCGTCATCTTCCTTTTGTATTATGGAGAAGGCTTTAATATGCGGGAAATCTCAGAAGTTCTGGAATGCAATGAAAACACGGTAAGAAGTAAACTGCAAAGAGGACGAAAAAAACTAAAACAAGTTTTATCCTATTAAACCTGCATGCACTCATACCTGTTTGTGCTGTGAAACATGCACAGAATGGAGGAAATTATGAATTATTCAGAAAAAGAAATGCGAGAAATCCTGAATCAGGATATTCAAATATCAGATACTGTAAACCGCAGATTGAAAGAAACCTACAAGATGTTGAAAACAGAATCGAACCAAAAGAAGCAGTCGCCTCGTCGCCGAAAGATTCCTTACGCCGCGGCTATCGCTACAGTAATCACTTGTCTTGCAATCCCCGGAGCCGTCTATGCAGCTTCGAATCTAGATTTCTTTGAGGCGATGTTTGGAAACAGTACCAAACAATCCACCCCTGCCATCGAAACTGAGGTCGATACCGGAAAATTCAACGAAGATGGCTCCCCCAAAATGACAGCTGTCACCATTCCATCTCATGAATTTGTTTCCGTGGATCCACAGCAGGCACAAGCTCTGACCGGAGGCGGATGCATGGAAGCCCCCATAGAAAAACAGATTGGAGACCACACCCTGCGCATTGAAAATATGGTCTATGACCAGAACAGCGCCGTCATATATTTTACACTGGAGAGATCGGGCGGCGTCACTTTGTTGATCGGAAACGAAGATACCAATGTTCGAAAAGGCGCGTATTTTGCAGAAGACAGAACCTACGGCTTTTCTTTCGAGACCACCAGTGATATGATCTTTGGCTGCGATAACATTTACGTGGATACAGAGAAAAGCACCTCAGATAAAATGCACTGTACCGCCTATCTCGTTTGGAGCGCCCCGCTTTCGGACGGAGTATTCCCTCAGCTTAAAATTGAAAAATATCCTTTTTCTATGAAAGAATATATGGACATGCCAGTAGAGGAATCGGAGCAATTTTATGCACAAATTGAAACGGAAGAGATTACACTGACCGACCAAAAACCAATCCAGGTACAGAGGATGGATTTAGGTGAAAAAGGATGTATCGAATATTCTCCGATTTCCATTGGCATCGACCTGGCAAAAGGCCTTGGTCTCACCAAGGAAGAAGCCTACGATCCAGGTCAGCAGACCTATCTGGAGATCAAATATAAAGATGGCAGCAGCTATGTGATTCACGATTCGAAAAATAATATCGAAAATAGTGGTTATGTTCTAGGAGGGGTAGGCGCTTCAGAAACATGGACCGTGACAGCTTTCAACCGCCTGGTGGACATCAATGAGATCCAGGAAATTATTGTAAATGATGTGACCTTTCCGGTAGAATAAGATTAGCACGGATTTTGTTGATTGGAAATCCTTAATTCTAACAGAAAACTTGCATTTCCTGATTGAAGTTTCTTTCGACGAGAAATGCGAGTTTTTTCTAAGCCTGCAGGCAATGCAAATAAACGGTCGTGATTATCATCTTATCTAAATTCTGTATATTCGTTCAATTGCTTCTCAATATCCCTGCCTCCATACATGACACGAATTTTAGTTACCACAGCCGTTTCTTCATTCATACTATACAACACTACAAAGTTATTCACTGTCATGATATGCAGCCCTCTCGATTTCCACGGTTCAAAATCATATTCCTTGAATCTGAACAGCATAGAACCAAGTCCCATAATACTTTCTTCCAATCTGACAAGCTGGCCTGCAGCATTTTCGAGTGCAGACAGGTCATAAGCAATATACTCACATATACCACGAAGATCGGCTTTTGCCTGTAATGTCTATCGTATATTTCATAAACCGTAATCCTTACGTATGTCGGCGAATACCTTCCCTGCAGGCTCAGTCTTTCCTTCAAGCATATCTGTATACCTTTTCTTCTATCTCTGCATCAAGTCCTTCTTATGAGAGAGATTCTATTGCCGCTGGCGTCGTAACAGGAAGCTTCACTGCAAAAGAAAGTTCTTTCTTAAGAATTATCTGTTTATAAAACATATTTATTGCATTTGACGCAGAAATACCAAGTGCTGAATATCCTCACGCAACCAACCTCTTCTCTCTCCACACCCCGGTACGATACCTTGCATAAGAAATCATAAAGTTTACCGCCCAGCCAAGAGGAATCGCATACCAGATCACTTCAATCCCAAGAATCGGCGAGACCAACTGCGCCATCGACACCCGGATTCCCAGATTGATCAGATTGGCAATCATATAAACGCCCGTGTCCCCGGAACCTCTCAAAATTCCATCTGTAATCGCTTTGAATCCCAGGAAAGAAAAGAACCATCCGCAAAATTGAAAATACGCCTTTCCTGTGGCAAAAGCGACCGGAGACTCCGCCGCATCTACAAAAATAGACATAATCTGATTTTGGAATAGCAGCACAATCACAGCGATACAAACGCCAAACCCGATGATGATGCGAAATGCCGCCCGGTATCCTTCTTTGACTCGGTCTGGTTTCTTTGCACCTAGATTCTGCGCTGTGAATGTAGACATCGCATTTCCCGTCGCAATCATCGGTACAATACAGATAGATTCCAATCTATTCCCGGCCGAAAATCCCGCCAGTGCAGAAGAGCCAAAACGATTCACCGCCGACTGGCTGAGAAGCATTCCAATGCTCACGATAGACTGTTGGATAATCGAAGGCACCGCAATTTTTATACCCGATGTGAACATTCCTCTGTCAAAAAGACACGGCTTCTCATCCGACTGATAGGTTCTCAACAACCGAAACATAATCCCAAAAGAAATCAACACAGAGACTCCCTGTGCGATTACTGTTGCAATCGCAACGCCGGCAACACCAAGCCCCATACCACTTACCATCCACAGATCTAAAATGACATTCAAAACAGACGAAAAGATCAAAAGCCCCAGCGGGATACGGGATTTGCCCAGCGCATTAAAATTTGCTGAAAGAATATTGTACAGAAACATAAACGGCAACCCGATGAAATAAATCTGCAGATAGCGAACGGCATCCGCATAAATATTTTCCGGCGTATTCAAAGCCCGAAGAATGACTGGATTGCAAAACATCCCTAACAAAGCCAACAGAAAACTTAAAATCAAAAATGTAATGAAAAATGTATAGATGGAGGTCTTCATTTCCCGATATTTCTCCGCCCCCAGATATTGACTGGTCAGCACGGAAGCGCCAATCCCACCGCCGATCGCGATCATAATAAATACCGTCGTAAACGAATAAGACGCGCCGACCGCCGCCAGAGCATCCTCTCCCACAAAGTTTCCTACAATCACGGAATCCGCCATATTGTAAAACTGCTGAAACAGATTTCCAATAATCATTGGAATCGCAAATAGCAGCATCGACTGTCCCGGTTTTCCATTCAGTAAGTCCGGTTCCTTTCCCATTATCCATCCCTCTTTACCACTTTTTATATACTTTACCTGTTTACTACACTTTTCATTCGTCCGTTTTGTTCTATCCATGCAAATTCTTTTGTGCCATTTAGAAACAGCAGCTTTCACATGGAACTTTCGGGTTCAGTACGTGATTCTAATTATAACATTTTACGGCAGAAGAATAAACTATTTTAGAAGTGTAAAAATCCCATGAAAAAAGCTCCCTTTTGATAAGTTTTTCAACTCTGAACTCTTACCAAAAAGGAGCGCTTTGCTATATTCTTCTATATTTTACTATAGCTCTACAGATTTTTATTCATAAACGCCAGGATTCCATCTTCCACTTCGTCTTTCAAATCCGCATAATTATGTATCTCATGACGATATCCGGAATACAACTTCGTCTCGACATTGTGTCCGGTAGAAACTAGCCAATTGCTGACTTCGTACACGCCCTGTCCGTACATTCCGACCGGATCCTGATCGCCCGCGATATTATAAATCGGAAGCTTCGTGGGAACTTTCTCGGCCCATTCAGTGCCTGTCATCACCTGCATCATCTGCACAAAATAGAGCATCGACTGGTTCAGGGTCGGTCTCGTAAAGGCATCGAACGGATCCTCCGCATGATCGGTCTGCACATATGGGTCCGAACAGATCCACTCATTTCCAAGACGAATCTCTCCGCATCGTTCTCCCATCCATCCCATCAAATCATTTGCAAACGATGGATCAGACTCTTTCCCTTTTCCCTCGTCAATCGCCTGCTGAATCGCTTTCTCCGCTTCCGCTGCCCCTGGAAATGCACTGGCTGTTCCACACAACGTCACACCGGAGAGATCTTCTCCATATTTTGCAATATAATCTCTTGCAATGAAAGACCCCATGCTGTGTCCATAGAGGAAATACGGAAGATTCGGATACTTCTCACACACCAGTTCCTTTAATTTATGTTCGTCTTCCATCATCGTATGACAGCCTTTTTCACCCCAATCACCCCAGGTATTATTCTCCAGAGCCGTCTTTCCATGCCCGACATGATCGTCCGCCGCGACAATGAAACCCTCCTCCACAAATTTCGCAATCATATGCAGATATCTTCTGGAATGCTCTCCATACCCGTGAACAATCTGCACGATTCCTTTTGGTTTTGCCGCCGGAACATAGATCCAACCGTAGACCTCGTCGCGCTCGTTAAATGATTGGAACTTCACTTCATGTAACATCTGTAACTACCTCCTTTTTCATTTCCATTGCCTCTTTGTCGTTGCTTCTTTAGTCTCTTGAACTATTTGGAGAGTTATCCACTTCTAAAAGTTCAAGTTAAGTTTTCTTTGTTGTCAGTATAGCAATTTCGGGAGGTCGATTCAATGGGAAACTTTTAATTTGTGGAGGATTTGTGTAAAGATTCAAGTATTTTTTATTACCTCGAATCAACGAAGTTTCACCAACAACTCTAACAACTTCTCTCTATCAATCCATTTGATTTGTTGCAATTCTACCCCTTTCCTCATCAACGTCTCCCTGATTTGCCAATATGCAGTTTCACTTAGTACCGCAACTACGATTTTATCCGATTTTTCGATCTCCACCTCTTCCAACGTCCGTACTTCCAACTTTAGTCTCTGGTAGGCCAACGCCCTTTTGTCAATCCATGCTTTCATCTTCCACTTCTTACAGGAAGCCACATATTGATAAACTGCTTGTCCAAATGCTCCTGCTCCGTATAGAACAATCGTATCTTCCGGAAATATATCCACAAAAGGAAACAAAACGCCTCCTCTATTCATCTCCACACATTTCCCATATGTACGTGTCAGCAGATTATTAACCGCATACCGGCGGAGTTGTTCTCGCATCCTTTCATATACTCCCAACTCCTGAAATCTTTTCTCCAGAAAGGATTGGAGCAACACAGCATTTTCATACTCGCATTCCTCCTGACGATTATCCTGCATCATAGACATATCCCGATGACAATAGTGATAATGTGCCGTATCCGAAACGACAATTACTCCCGCCTGTGCAAACATCGGATACACTGCGGCCGCATCCTCCCCGACTTGGATAGACCGTGGAACCTTATTGATATGTAAGAACGCAAGGTCCCGGCGTACTAATTTATTACAGAGATATGGCTGAATCCCCAAACAGAAAAAATTTTTGCAGGAAATCATGCTTCCGTATAACATTTCTTTCTCTTTCACCGTCTCATATTTCCCATGCGGCAATGTATTCAGCCTTCTCCAGCATTCGTCTCCAATCTCATCCACGATCCCCTCCACCACAACATCTGCCTTATTCGATACTGCTAGTTCATACAATGCCTGGTACATGTCCGGTTCTACCCAGTCATCCGAATCTACAAAACCAATATATTCTCCTATAGCGACACCAAGTCCCGCTTGCCTGGCGCTGACCAATCCTCCATTCGCTTGATGAATCACGTGGATCCTTGTATCTTTTACCGCATATGCGTCACAGATTTTACCAGAACCATCATCGGAACCATCATCGACTAAAATAATCTCCATCTCTTTCAACGCCTGACTACATATGCTGTTAAGACATCTCTGCAAATATTGCTCTGTATTGTAAACCGGCACCACAATACTTACTTTCACATTTTTCTTATTCATCCCATCTCCCTATGTTATCAATACGGACAATGCAAGCCCAAGTCTATACACTGTATTCCGCGATATTGTGTCTGCAAAGATTCATAAATCTCCCAGTTTGACGCCACAATCATATCCGCAATCTTCAAGGCATCTTTTTTATCCATAATTCTAACTCCATACTTTGTGGTATCTCCCACATTTCTGTTGCTCCTGTCCGTGATTCCGGCTAAACTGATTTCTTTCCTCTTGCAAAAATCTTGAAAAGCTTCCCCACGTTTTCCCATCCCCCATAAAACAATTCTCTGATAGCCTCTTAGCATTTCTACCAAATCATCCGCTCTTAACTCCAGTTGTGCCCGGAAATCCCCGATCAATCGAAACCAGCCACTGTCATACTCATGTTTGAATAGGTTGTCCTGAAAATATACATACGCAGGACTGGACAAAAACACCTCGTGTTCATGCTCCCTACAAAAACACCTCAAATCATCATAAAATTTTCGGCTTTGTTCTTCATTCTGGCTCGTCCTCAGCTCATACGCTGCATGTTCATACAAAAACGCAACAATCTTGTTCAGATAATTAGGGTATAATCCTCTTTGTTCCAATTCATCTAGAATCTTTTTCACTGCCTCCAATAAATTCCCTGGATTTCGTTTCGAGGATATCTGGTTCTGTACATTCTGTCTGTAAAAAATCAAGGGTCTGTCGCACTTTGTATAACAAATTCGCCGCGCAAGAATGGCGGTCATACAGGAAAAATAGACATCATTACTGGAAGGCAGCGTCTGAAAATGGATGCCGCTCTCCTGGACAAAGGCACGCCGCAACAATTTCCATGGCGCCGATGTCCACAATGTCAACGCTGTTTCATCCAATTCATCTATGCAGAACCATTCCCGCGCCGCATTTCCATGTTCTTTCGGGAAATGCATGCCCAAGCTATGTCTCCCGTTCTCATCCTCATAAAACTCCTCATACCCACAGCAACAAAGATCTGCTTGCTTTTGAATGGTACGTTCATACATGATCTCTAAAAGTGATGCGTCAAACTCATCATCCGAATCCAAGAATAGAACATATTCTCCCGTCGCCATATCCAGTCCTACATTTCTTGCCTCGGCTGCACCCACACTCTTCTCTAAATAGACAACCTTTAAAAAAGGACACTTCTGTTCATACAGATCCAGTATTTGTAACGTATGAATATCTGTGGAGGCATCGTCTATACAAATCAGTTCAAACTCTTTGAAACTTTGCTTTTCCAGTGTTCCAATACTTTGATGTAACAACTTACCTGTATTATGTACTGGCATAATAATAGATATCTTTTTCATAGATTCCCCGTTTCATTAACGCGTTTTTCACCTCGATTGACGCTTCCGCATTCTTGATACTAATCAAAAAACAGCATTGATCTAATAGATTTAAACCTTCCCAGTCACATACTTTCTCGTACTTTTGAATTGCTTTCCAATTCGTGTCCGTTAAAAAGACTTGTGCAGAATACCTCTTTTGAATTTTTCTTTTCCATCGAAATGCTCTCTCATTTACTCCATATATCACAATGTTTTTATAGTTATAAATTCTTTTTAAGATCACTCTGTCTTCTTTTGCAATTTGATACTGCATCCTCAAATTTCTTTTGATATGTTTTCCACACTGATACAAATACTTAACCGCGCATTTCAGATCCATCCACAAAATTTTACGATATGTCGGAAACCACATATGATTATCTTTACAGTAATTTCTAAGTTCTTTCGTTGCTCTAACCCAAAAAATACCGCCATAAAAATCTCTTGGAAAATGTTTTCCAAAGGGGCGGCAACCAATGTCTATATATGTCGCATTTACCCCCATACATTGATTCAAATATGGCTGCCTCAAATTCATATACGTATGTTTTCTCAAAATAATCTGTTTTGTTCCCTCCTCTGCAAAAACAATATTATGAGCTACCGTCCCCTCCATTGATGCAAATGTTTTACATGATTTCATAAGAGCAATTTGTTTTTCCAAACTCTCGTATTCTGGTGAAATTATCTTATAACCATTTTTTCTGAAAATTTCTTCTACCAGTTCTTCCCCTATTTCCTTCTCATTCGCAAGTCTCGTTCTTGTGAAATATAACTTTTCATTGGTTTCAAATAAATCAGCATTTACTTTTTTCGACATTCCCCGAAACATGTCTTTGAATTTGGATGTATAATGACAACTGGAATCTAGCGATATTTGAGGAATAAAAATACGCCGTGCTCTTGTAGGTACCCTGATATCTACTAACTGCTCCCGCTTGATTCCTAAAATATCAAAGAAAGCTTTAATACTTTCTGGAAGTATATTTTCCTCATGTAAAGAACCACAATAAGCAACTTTACAATGGATATCCTCTTCCATCAAATACCACATTCTCAATGTACAATCTGCCAAAAAATGTCCCCAATGTGTTCTCAAATAGCCAATATATAGAATATCTTCATCTAAGTTCACTTCTTCTGATTTAGGATAATCATAAGCGCCTCCAAATCTCTCCGGGAAAGTCGAGATCGATTCTTCCATAAACGCTCCTTCTTCATCCACCACTCCTCCTACCCCACATGGAAACACGACTGACATGTATTTTGCGGGAAGAATTACCCCGTTCTTCACCTCAGTAACATCTAATTGCATTTTTTCATTCTCTCCCCACATATACCTGCACTTTATAAGTAAGCGTCAAATAAGTTGGTGTATTGTTTCCCGGAATTCATTCGGAGATAATCATCATATATTTTAGAGTTTTTAGAGCATACTCCAAAAACTCTAACACAGGAGGTCTCTCATGAATGAACTAACAC
>JAAVXR010000025.1 GCA_022790755.1 Hespellia sp.
AAGAAGCACTAAGATCCTGCGCAGTCACAATTCAGAACACATTTTGTGCAATTTGCCAGATACACTCTGAGAAAGCAGCCTTTGACACCAACATCATCCCATTATTTTTTAGAGTTCAAGCGTCAAAATCAAATCTTAACAAGCGATTGAAAAACCAATACCGTCCATCGAATCATCTGCCAGTCTGTTTCATGAAAATCCATTTAGCGCCATGGAATCAAGACCATAGAAGACAGGAGGGCTACTCCCCGATAGCCTCCCGAACCAACCGCTCCATAATCGCATACGCCTCCCCGACGTCTTTACTCTTATTGAACAGACCGCTGCTTCCGACGATAAACACTTCACATCCCGCATCATAAAGCTCTTTGTAATAGTTTTCATTGCATCCGCCGTCACATGCGATCTCATATGTATAGCCTCTTTCTTCTTTCCACCGTTTCGCCTGTCGTATCTTATCCAGACTTCCCGGAACGAACGGCTGCCCCGCAAATCCTGGGTCCACCGACATAATCAGAAGGCGATCCACATATTCGATATAAGGTTCCAGAATATCCAGTTTGACAGACGGATTGATAAAGAAACCAACTTTTCTGCCATTGTCTTTGATCTGGCGAATCAGACGCATCGTCTGTCTCTGCACCACCTCCGGCGGCATCGTGATAATCTGTGCGCCGCTATCCATACACAACTGCACCAGATCAGAGTCGATATTATCGACATACAAGTGCGCATCCTGCGGAACATCCGATATCTTTGAAATTGCTTCCATAAAACAGGGAGCAAACGACATATTCTTACAGTAATGCCAATCAATGATATCTACATGATAGTAGTCTGCTTTTTCATTCATAACCTGAATCTCTTTCCCGATATTTAAGAGATCCATACACATCAATGATGGGGAAATTTTTACTTTCATCTTCTTTCAGCCTCCAATCTGCACTTGAAAACCGGCACTTTCAAATACGTCTCGCATCTCGAAGACTTCCTCCTTCTGCATATTTTTGTCATCTTGATACTGATAATCCAATCCCAACGCATCCCATTTCCCCTGTCCCATCTGATGGAAGGGGAGCAGATGTACCGTCTGTATTCCGATTTCACGCAATAACTCTGTATATTTTCTCGCCGTCTCCACCGAATGGTTAAAACGAGGAATCACTGGAATTCGAATCGTCACATCCTTTCCATGTTCCACAGCACATCGAATATTCTGAATAATCTGTCGATTCGAGACATCTGTCATTTTCTGATGCATCTTATCATCCGGATGTTTCAGATCAATGTACAGCAAATCCAAGTAGGGAAGCACTTGTTCAAAATATGCTGTTTCCGTGTAGGCCGTGGTCTCAATCGTGGTGTGAATCCCTTCTGCCTTCAGCGCCTTTAGAAACGCGAATGTAAACTCTTTCTGAAGCAGTGGTTCCCCACCGGAAAGAGTTACCCCTCCACCGGACTTTTCATAGAATGGCTGATCTTTACGCACTTCTTCCAACAATTCTTTAATACTATATTCCTCACCTTCTACCGTCAAAGTGTGAGATGGGCAGGCCGCCACACAGGACAGACAATGCGTACATAACTCCGGCTGAAAACGAAGCATTCCCTCCTCATCAAAATGAATCCCTTGCTGCGGGCAAGCACTTACACAGGAACCACAGTGCAGACAGGCTGATTTTGTATACAAAACCTCCTGATCTGCACTCTTGGACTCCGGATTTGCACACCACCTACAGTTCAGTGGACACCCTTTCAGAAAAACGGTCGTCCGTATGCCTGGACCATCATGAATGGAAAACTTTTGAATATTAAATACAATTCCTTTCAATCTTTCAGATCCTTTCATCAGATCACATGCTCGGTACGTTCTATGATATCATTCTGTGTTTCCGTGGATAGTACGTTGAAAAATGCGCTGTATCCGGCGACTCTCACAATCAGATCGCGGTGCTTTTCTGGATTTCTCTGCGCGTCCAAAAGTGTCTCCCGATTCACTACATTATATTGTACATGATATCCCTTCAATGTGTCAAAGAATGTTCGAAGCATCAGAATTAATTTTTGCACATCCCGCTCCTGCTCCAGGGATTGCGGCGTCAATTTTTGATTCAGCAGCACACCGCCGTTCAATTTCAAGGTCGGTAATTTGGATACCGATTTGAAAACGGCTGTCGGACCATGGGTATCCATGCTGTGCGATGGAGAACACCCTTCCGCCAAAGGTTCGCCCTTCTTTCGTCCATCCGGAGTCGCACACAGACCGGCTCCCTGCGGTACATTTGCAGAGATCGAGGAAGTTCCCGGGAAATAGCCTCCTCCGATCGGCCCCCTCCCATAACGAGTATTGTGATACTTCGCAATCTCATCAATATAGACCTGGTAAGCGTCTCTAGTCAAAATGTCCACATAATCGTCATCATTTCCATATTTCGGCGCGTCATGAATCAGCATCTCACGGACTTTCCACCCGTCTTCCGTCTCATAATTTGCCATCAAGGTATCCCACAACTTAGCAGGCGTGATTCGTTTCTCTTCAAACACCAACTTTTTGATTGCCGCGAGAGAATCTCCAAGGTTGGCGATCCCGACCTGAAGTGGCCCGATAAAGTCATATACGGCGCCTCCCTCTTTCAGATGCAGACCACGTTTGATACACTCTCCAACCAACGCAGAACAGAGAGAATCCGGAACTTCCATCTCCAATGCATAATCCGCACAGCTATCCAGACATACGCTGATCGGCGTAAAGAATTTTACCGTGTCCACCCACGCCTGCCATACCTGATCGAAACTGGTCATATCACGGAAATGAATCGGTGTGTCAAAAATCTTTTCTCCGGACGTCACATCCACGCCCTGATTCAACGCAATCATCAGAATTCGCGGGAAATTCATGAAATTCATACCGGAACAGCGGAAACCAAATTTACCGGGAATCGACACTTCGATACAGCCGATGGAACTATAATTCATGGCATCTTCCCGGGACACTCCCTTATTGATAAACTGATCAATGATGATCTCGTCGCTGTTAAAGGAAGGCATACCAAAGCCAAGTTTAATCACCTCAATACACTCTTTCATAAAGACGTCCGAAACACCTTTGTGATATCTCACTGAAAGATTGGGCTGCGTCAACTTCAACTGCGCCACGGATTTCAACACCAGGAAAGAGAGTTTATTCACTGCATCTGTCCCGTCGGTTTTCTGTCCGCCGATACACACATTCTGATACAACGGACTTCCCGCAGAAAATTTCGTGTGAGATTGGCTTCGAATTTTATTGATCGTAAAAGTTTTCAGCCACAGGTTTTCCAACAGCTCTACTGCTCTGTCTTCTGTGATTTTTCCAGAATTCAAATCCTGCTCCAAATAAGGGAACATAAATTGATCGAACCGTCCAAAGGATAGTGAATGTCCACTGGATTCAATCTGTAGAATCAAATGCAAAAACCAAACACTCTGAACCGCCTCATGGAAAGATGCCGCCGGATACTCCGGTACTCTTCTACAGACAGCCGCAAGCTCCATCAATTCCTGCTTCCGCACAGTATTTGTCTCTTTTACCGCCATCTCCTCCGCCAACGCTGCGTACCGATGTGCAAAGGTAATACAAGCATCAATCAGAAGTAATACTGCATCATAGAAATACACCTTTTTCAGATCACTGAATTCTGCCAGATTCAGTTTATCCTTTGCCTCCTGCGTCTCCTCCCGAATCCCTTTCAGGCCGACGCGCAAAAGCTTTCCATAGTCTACGGCCAGATGAGCATCTCCGGCAGTGATATTCCCTTCCACTTTGATAATCCCGAGATCATAACACTTCCTCGCCAGCGGAGGCATCAATGCTAGGCCCTTATCCTTCACCGTCTGACCCTCCCAGAAAGGAGCAATCTCGCGCAAGGTCTGTTTATTCTCCTCAGAAATGTAAAAAGCGTCTCCATCCCGTTTTGCAAACTCATCCAGCTCTTCAATCACCCAGTCAATTGCATACTCCGGGAAAATTGGCGCCGCACGATTCACACTGGCCTGATTACCAGCCAGCAGTCCTCCATCCTCGATAAAAATGGTCATGTGTTCCAATGTATTCTTAATCGCATAAGCTCTTTTCAAAATCGGCAGCTTATCCTTATGTTGTTGATACGCCTCCGTCGTCAGCACTGCTCTCTCCACACATACCTGAGGCTGTGTATTGAAAAGCGTCTCTTTCAGATCGGCAATTCGTTTACTCGGTTCTCCAAAATACGACATACTTCATCTTCCTCCCATTTTCTGATATTATTTCTCATCTTCCAACGCTACGGCGCAACCGATGATTCCATTGTCACCGCCCAATTCCGCCGCTTTGATATAAATTTTCTGGTTTTCCTGTTTGTTGAAAGTATCCACCTGAGTGCGAATTCTTTCCAAGAAGAAATCTCCCATATTCAACAGTCCGCCACCGCAAACATAACAATTAATATTAAACGCAATGAACAGATTATAAATATGCAGGGCGATATAATATATCAATTGATCCATCAGCCGACCCGCCAGCGCATCCCCGGCGCGATACGCCTCCGCCAGATGAATACTTGTAATCTCCGAAATATCGGAAACCATCGAGGACATCATAGATTGTTCTCCGTTTTGAATCGCAAGCTGCGCATGTTTCGCGATAAAAGAACCACATGCATAACTCATGAAACAACCGCGATTGCCGCATCCACATTCCAGACCTTCCCCCGGCGTGATCAACATATGACCTGTCTCTCCGGCGCCACCGTAACTTCCACGGAACACCTGATTGTTGACAATAAATCCACTGCCTAGTCCTGTACTGAGCGCACAGTATACCATATGTGGGAATCCTCTTCCCGCGCCGAACTTGTGCTCAGCCAAGGCTGCCATATTGGTATCCCCATCTATGACGATTCGGGTATTCGGGTATTTTTTCTCCAGAACATCACGTGCCGGATAATTCTTGATATTATGGATGCCCCCGGACGTCACGACAAATCCATGATCGTAGTCCACGTAAGACGGCATGCCGACGCTGATTCCCCGCAGATTGGAAAGCGAAATCTGCGATCTTTCCAACACATCGTCAATCTCATTATAAAATTTTGCCGTAAGTTCATCCGGCATAATATCTATCGGCGTAGAAGTACGATGCCGAAATATTATCTTACTCTCCTCGTCGAATATACCGTATGCGATCTTTGTGGCGCCTACATCTATCGCCAGTCGATAGTCCCCCATATGTATTTCCTCCTTGCAAAATTAATTCCAAACATTCAGAAAGCATTTAACTTGTTTTCATTATGTGATTTTATACGAGAAAAGTCAATGTCCCCCGCGCAAAAACAAATTAATTCCAAACAAATCCCAAGTGAATCCCAAATTATTTCACTTAATTTCTTGGATTATCTTGCATTTCTTTCCTTTTTCAATTACTATGAAAGTACGCCGCCGAATAGGCGGCATAAGTTCAGGGATGCCCAATGTACCCGTACAACTTTCATGCTTGGTACTGCACTCTTTGTGGGCGCATGGAAGTTTAGTAATCATCAATAGAACGAACGGAGGTGTTTGGAACATGAAAACCAAACATATCGAAGAACGCCGAGAACAAATTGTCAATATCATCAAACAAAAAGGAACTCTGGACACAGAGGAAGCCTCGCGGATATTTGGTGTGTCCTCGGAAACCATTCGTCAAGATTTTGTTTTTTTAGAAAAGAAAGGAATTTTGGAGAAAGTATATGGAGGGGCAAAGTTAAGTTCTGCAGATGAAATCGGCCCCCTAATTACTCGTCAAAAAGAAAACTTTCTCGCAAAAGACCACATCGTAAGAAAGGCACTGGAATTTCTTCCAGACAGCGACAGCATTATCGGAATGGATACCGGAAGCACTGTTGCTCTGCTCGCCAGCTATTTAAGTCGCAGAGAACATCTGCTTCTCGTGACGAACTCACATCCCGTGATGCACAACATGATCAACAGCAATAATCGACTGTACGCTCTAGGCGGAGAATACAATAAATCCGAAATGTCCTACTGCGGAGAACAGGCGGTACATGCGCTTGAAAAACTTTCTCTGGATATCTGCTTCCTGGGAACCAGCGGCGTATTGAATCGCAATGGAATCTGCTCCAAAGATTTTGAGGAAATCCGAATAAAGCAAACCTACCTGAAACGCAGCCATCGCAAGATTGTACTGGCCGACAGCAGCAAATTCACCAAAGCTTCCCTGGTAGAAGTTGCTCCCTGGGGCGATGTAGACATTCTGATCACCGATTCTGGAATCCCTGCAAATGCAAAGAAAATGCTGGAGTCCGTTTTGACACTTGTCATCGCAGAATAATAGCAAGACCATTATATCCGATAACTATTTCTACTTAAAGTATATAACCGTATAAGGACAAAATTTAAAAATATAAAGATAATCCTTTTCGGAATGTAAAGATAGAAAAAAGAAAAGAAGAATCCCCGAACTGTACGTCAATACAATTCGGGGATTCGTTTCTTTCGCCCACATGGACTTATCATTAAGAATATCCTATTTCAAAAAATTTCAGGAGTCTATCTTACCCCTTCACCGTATTACTTACAACCTTCTCAAGTGCCACTGAGCCTATGATCAACGCTCCCATAACGATCTTCTGATAGTAACTCGATACATTCAAGATATTCAGTCCATTCGTGATCGTCCCGATCGTCAATCCTCCCAACAGTACT
>JAAVXR010000026.1 GCA_022790755.1 Hespellia sp.
ACCACGCAAAATGGAAATCGTATCTTCCACCGTCGGTTCATCCACCAGCACCGGCTGAAAACGCCGCTCAAGAGCCGCATCCTTCTCGATATACTGCCGATACTCATCCAGTGTCGTCGCTCCGATACAGTGCAGCTCGCCCCTCGCAAGCATTGGTTTCAACATATTTCCCGCGTCCATCGCACCGTCCGTCTTGCCGGCACCTACGATCGTGTGTAGCTCGTCAATGAATAAAATGATCTTACCATCGCTGTTCTTGACTTCTTCTAGAACCGCTTTTAACCGTTCCTCAAACTCTCCACGATATTTCGCACCCGCAACCAAAGCTCCCATATCCAGCGAGAAAATCGTCTTGTCTTTCAGGCCCTCCGGAACATCCCCATTGACGATTCGCTGCGCGAGACCTTCCACTACCGCAGTCTTGCCGACGCCAGGTTCTCCGATCAATACCGGGTTATTCTTCGTCTTTCGGGACAGAATACGGACAACATTTCGAATCTCCGCATCTCGGCCAATGACCGGGTCCAATTTCTGCTCTCTCGCATGCTCCACCAAATCCTGACCATATTTATTTAAAGTATCATAAGTCGCCTCCGGGTTGTCGCTGGTGACGCGCTGATTTCCACGCACGGTAGACAATGCTTTTAAAAATTCATTGCGATCTACGCCGAGTTCCCGAAACAGCGCTTTGATCTCCCGGCTGGCATATTTGATCATTGCGAGAAACAGATGCTCCACCGAAACGTATTCATCTCCCATTTGTTTCGCTTCGTCCTCCGCATGAATTAGAACCTGGTTCAGGTCTTTGCCGACATACACTTGTCCGCCCTGCACTTTGGTTCGCGCCGCAATCGCTTGCTCCACACGTGGCAACAAAAATTCTGCGGAGATACCCATTTTCTCCAGTAGGTTCAGGATCAAACTGTCCTCCTGCTTTAACAGCGCATACAATAAATGTTCCTGCGCCATCTCCTGATTTCCATATTCATAAGCGTATTTTTCACAATCCTGTACTGCTTGCATTGATTTTTGCGTAAATTTATTGATATTCATTGAGATACCTCCTTTTTGGGGTTCCATTAACTTTGTTCTATTCGAACTATAACACTGTTTATTAGCACTGTCAAGAGGTGAGTGCTAACTTTTATGAAAATCTAAGAAATTATTATAGAATCATCAACAATTTTGCGGCCGATCGTCGGCTGCAAAGAAATGATATCCTCAATTGCCTGCGTATCATTATACCATATTCTTCCTTAACTGGTTTTTAAGAACATGGTATACTATCCCTAAGCAATGACAATCTATAGGATTATACTATAAAACACACAAAAAAAGGAGGGAACTATGTACAAGAACATTGAAAAGAAAACGAAATTAGAACTGAAAGACCTTGTAGAATATCAGAAAGGACAAGTCGTAAGCAAAACGCTGGTCCAAAATGACGCTGTGAGCATGACCATCTTTTCTTTCGACAAAGACGAAGAGATCTCCACTCATGCTTCCGGTGGAGACGCGATGGTAACCGTACTGGAAGGTACGGGTAGATTTACCGTAGGCGGCGATGAATTCATACTCACAGCTGGAGAAACATTGATTATGCCTAAAGATATCCCCCATGCCGTATTCGGCATAGAACCATTTAAAATGCAGCTTATCGTATCGTTCTGATTCCGCATTGATCGGAACCAGAACTTTACGCTTCACTTCACAAACTCTTTATATGTATGTTGCAGGTCAATATCCCTTACACACATCCACCCACTCCGTATAGCCCGAATATTGTTCCAGCTCTGCGATTGTCAATTCAATCGCACTGTTGGGACTTCCGCAGGCCGGAAACACCGTCTCAAAGCGTTTTAGCGACACATCCAGATACACGTCCACTCCATCCTTTATCGCAAAAGGACACACACCGCCGACTGCATGTCCAACCAGTTCTTCTACTTCCTCCGGGCGGAGCATCTTCGCTTTGGTCTGAAACTTTGCTTTGTATTTCGGATTGTCAATCTTGGCATCCCCAGCTGCCACCACCAAAACTGCATGTCCGTCTACCAAAAATGAAAGCGTCTTTGCAATCCGCTTTGGTTCGCAGTGCAGCGCGGCAGCGGCCAATTCTACCGTTGCGCTGGATACATCTAGTTCCTGTACTCTTTCTTCCATGTTATATTTTCGAAAATATGCTTTTACCTTTTCAATTGACATGTTCTTCCTCCTAGTAAATTTTTTATCTAGTATAAAACATTTTTCCTTCCAGGACTAGTAGTTTTTTCTTTTACGACTTTTCTTACGGTCTTTCTTATACAACTGCAAACCCTTCTTACCCGGTCGCTTCCTGCGCTGCCGAAGTTTTCTTCTGTGCAATCGCAGAGGACGTTTTTTGTGCAAGGTTTTCGTTTTCCTTTTCATCGCTGAAGCGGCAGCCCCAATACCTGATAAAGCCATCACACCTAAAATTCCTATCAAAGTAATTGGATCACCTACTTTCGGCATCTTCCAAGTCCCTGAATCTTTATCAGATCCATAGCCTTTTCCAGCGCCAGCATCTGGCGTAGATGGAACATTCGGTTCTGGATTTGGAGTAGACGGTGACTCCGGTTCTGGACCAGACGGCAACCCGGGATTCGGAGCAGGATCATCAGGTGTCTTCTCCGTTTCTTTGGTATTTACAAAAAAGGCCATACCAATCTCTTTTGAAACAATACTCCCCTTTTCTCCACGGAAACTTGTCACATATCCCTCTTGATTTGCCTCTTTTTCCGAAATCACATACTGTGTTCCGACAGGAAGATTTAAAATCATGATCTGCTGATCGTGACACAGAGATATACTCTGTCCGCTGGAAATTTTTCCTTTTTTATCTCCAGTATAGGAAAATTCTTCTTCCAGAGGTCTCCCTTTCTCATCGCGAAGCGTTACGTAAAACGTAAACCCTTTTGTTCTGTCTCCACTTCCGGCAACCACTTTTTGTATCCGTAAAAAACCGATGTCAGGCCATGGTTCTTTGCTATTATAGAAAGTAGCAAAAGATGTTGCATCCTTAATGATATCACCATTCACTTCCCCACTTTCCGGTAATGGATACCAACCAGGAATCGAGGTCTCTGTAACGGTATATTTTGTACCTGCCGGCAACCCGAGAATCGTAATACTTTCGTCATGATGGAGCGGGAAAGATTTGCCACTGGATATATAACCTGCTTTATCTGTCCCATAAAAATAATACTCACCAGTAAGTTCCTTACCCTCTTCATCCGTAAGTCGGATTGTGAAAGTGAAATTCCTGGTATAATCCTTTCGATCAATCTGTGAACCACTGAGCATTTTACTGACCGTCAATCTCCCAGTACTCGTATCCTTCTCTGTGTTATCTGTCACCACCACAATATTCAACAGACTAAACAAATTCGTAAGATCGGTATCTCCCAGATTATCTTTATTGGCATCAAGCTTTGAATTCTCATAGATCGGTGTGACAAGCGCCTCATAATTCTGTACGACACGCGCCCGGACATACCCTGTATCCGCAACAAAAAAAGGCTTAAACAGTTTTCCTCCATCCTCATCATGAAGACCGTAATCTACTACTGCATTTCTGCCAAAATGAAGATTTAACGAACGCTTAACGTCAGAAGTCCCCTCCAACTTTGCATCCTTCCAATCCTTGTTAAATACTTCCGTATTCCGGGAAGACTGATACTGTTGGATTGCAGTAATGTCTTGGAGTGTAATGTCTACATTGCTGTTCATGGCATATTGTCTCATAGTCTGAGTCAGCTTTCCCACTCCAGCAAGCACCGACACGCCATCGTTCCTCGTACCTGCATCCGCATAAATTGAATAGGTTCCCACTACTACTGGAATGATGGTGCTATTTAGTGTACAACCCTGAGGCGCGGACAATTCTTTCAAATAATAATGGGTTCGTGTATAAGACTCCCATATCATTTGGGCATGTCCTGCGCTCTGATCATTCGAGGGCGAGAAAATCAAGGTGCCTTCTTGTCCATTCACAGTAGCAGTAGACCCCTTCGCAATTGGTTCTCCCGTACAGTCTGCATGATTATATAGTCCGAACTGGGCACCGTTTCGTGGTTTCCCATTCTGATCTACCTTCATCACCCACAGTTCTCTCTGCTCATTGGGAATATAGACTAAAGATCGAAAATCCCTGCTTATATGACTGGCATCCAAAAAGCTGAAGCCTCTGCCACTCCCCGAGTCATCCACTGTTACATTCATGATAGCCTCAAGAGTTTTTTCCGTACCATTTTTCTTAATGTAACTGCCCAGCTCTTCGTAACGTTCCTCGGCATCTGCCCCGTTAATTCCCATCGCCTGCAACGCTTTTGATTCAACGATCCCATAAATGATCCGCATATCACCATCCGGATTGATAAGTTGATAACGATTTGCTAGCCCTGGCAAGTCGCTGAGCCTCCCTATCAACCGCATATTATCGCTATCCCATGAAAGATACCAGCTTGGATTCTCGCTGTCGGCCGCCTGCTCCAGCACAGCGCGCAGAACTGCATCCCGCCACGCGCCGACATCTGCATTTTCACGGACCGAAGATGATTGAAAGCCTTTCAGATTGCTTCCATACAATGCCTCCCATGTCTGATCTGATTGACGCATCAACATAGGAATCGCCACCACAAGACCTTCCTCCTGTCTTTTTGTGCTGACTGTTTTATTTGTATCCTGAACAATTTCTCCGGTATCTTCCTGAAAATGTCCATATGTCAGTCTTCCCGTCCCGAGATTATTCATGACAGAACAGGCATATGCCCCTGTAGACCAACGGTTTGCCACAGAAATCATGGAAGTATCCGGATCGTAGTACAGTACAATATCGACTGGAAGAGAACGGTAGCCATTCGGTGCTTTCGTCTCCTTCAATATATAAAACTGATGTCCCTGATCAGCAAAATTAAAATAATTTCCATTTTCATCCAGAAACTGAGCGGTACCATCAGAAGCCGTCCTAAGATGAACATATGCGCTTCCTTCTTTTTGCTTCACATAGAATTCCTGGCCATGATTTAATGCATTATCTGTATAGAGGCACTCGATCGCCCCGGAAGCCCCCGCCGTCGTTTCCTCTGCTGGACAGAGATCAAACTCCACTCCTTCCAGAGGATTGCCGTCCTGGTCCACCTTCTTCAATTGTTGGTAAAGTAACGGTTGGAGATTAAAACGCAGCGCCAGACTGGAATCATAATTACCTCGCTCCAAATAAAACATCTTAAGAGTGTGGCCGGTATTGCTGGCAAAAGTATTTCCTCTCCAAAGAGTATCATCTGACTTTCCCGCTTTATCAAACTGGGCCTTTAATGTCGTTGTCTCTACCGGCGCAGGCAATTTATCTACATCCACATTCCCTTTATCATCAAAAGGAATCCCATTACTTTTCCAGCTCTGCCCCACAGCAACATTTCCGGTAGAGAAATCAATCATGCCATAAATCTCACTGTGTATGCCGCCCAAATCCAGTACTAACACATCATCTATAAAAATCCATACATCATCATCCCCGGAAAATTGGAAGGTCATTGGTTCATTGTTACTTGTCCCTGTGTTGACAACACCATTCAAAGGCTGACGGAAATCAACATTCACTGTCATTCCCAGATGATGGTTCATAAATCCGGCAGTCGTCTTTTCATTATTGCTGATGATATTCTGATTGCCGCTAAGCTTTCCGTTCTCCACCAGGTCAAAGACCTGTTCTCCCGTATTAAAAGGAAAAAAGTTACCCACGCTTCTGCTTCCGTCATCATTCTTGTCCGTACGGTCTACCGCCGGTCCATCATAAAGGATAAACCGATTGCTGTCCTCATGATATTCCGCAAAATTTTGCCGCATGTTATAGTAGTAATACCCATTATTATCAATCTGAAACAAGCCCTTTACATCCTTATAGGATCGTTTATAGGAATTTTCGATTTCTGGATCAAAGAGATAATCCAAAGAGGCACTGTTACCCGCAGCTTTCCAACTATCGTTCACCGTATTGCTGATATTTTTCGGATCTACACTCTTCAAATTTGCATCATCATGATCACCACATAAATCCCAGTCAGAAATTCCAGTGTGATTTGCAATCTGTTTCGCCATATCCTCCTCATTCATCACAGGATAACCCTCTTGAAGAACAGATTTCACAATTCCTGACATACCTGCCTTATCTTTTCCATAATCTGAGCTTGATCCAGCCCCCTTATTCCAAAAACCAGCATGTATATTTCCATCACCAAAAAGCAGGAGTCTTCCTGTATTAATTCCTTGGTTCCAGTCCTGTACCCCTGTATGCCCTCTGGGATTACCAGTCGAACCCATATGCGTCCAGTCATTCTTTGGCAAAAGATCATTGTCATTCGCTCCATCCTTATCCACCCAATAATCAAAAAGATTTACCACCGTGCCAGGCGGATTGGCGCTGGAGACAATATGATCTTCCAGATGAAGATCATGCAGCGTAATCGTCAAATTCAATATGCCTGTAATTTCTGCCGTATCATTAGAATCCTCCGCTAAATTGGAATCATTCGAATTCACCCTTATACAATATCCAGGGTTAGAAACCGGCATAGCTTCAAATGTAAGCGATGTATTTTCCTTGATCGCGCCTGCATCATTTATAATGTCCTCAATATTTGTCCAATTTATATTAACAAATCCAGATACCCCTCCAGTGCTATGCGCTCCGTCAATCGTAAAACCTGCATTCACCAATTCATTGCCTGTATTATATCCACTGCATCGAATTCTGGTCGGAAGAACAGACTTTATCTTCTGGACCAACAAATCATGATCGGACGTCATCGCCAAATAATAGTCCATCGAATACTCATATGTAACGCTATTTTCCTCAATTTCAGAACCACCGCGGGATACATAACCCCAACTGCTGACAAATTTATCTCCTGGGCGAGCGCCAAGATATGAGTCTCCTCCACCCAGCTCTGCCAACACTTCCAAAGCTGCTGCACTTTCCTCCAATACATACCCTTCTGGTATACCAGCCGTCAGCATATGGCTTCCTTCAAATGCACCTTCTTTCGGAAAATCTTCAAGATCCCACGACAACTTCAGAATTTTCTCCGAATCATCTTCCATCTTAGCATGAATTTCTCCTGGCAAGAGTTCTTTTAGTAATTTTCGAGTCATTTTATTTTCTTCATTTGCTCCAGGGAGTGCTAAATACCATAGATTAGCAGAATCGTCCCAGACCAGCTCGTCGCTGTCCCAGCTCCACGATATAACCGTCTGCTCTTCCTCCGAGTCTTTCTCACAGATTTCACAGACGAACTCACAGGAAGATTCTGGATTCTCTTCTGTATATCCGCACTCCTCTGTATGTTTCGGGTGATGTTCGCACAATCCATCCTCTTTTGCAGCGGTAACATTCATATAATACAACAACATAACAGTAGTAAATATGATTACCTTTAATAGCATTTTTAAAGAGTAATTGTGATGTTGATATATCACATCTTGAGCGAATTTTAAAAAACTCTTGCCATTTTGCACCGATTTCTCCCCCTCTATGAAATTAAAAACTTCTTATTCAAAACGAATTATCGTATTTTATTTACGTTTATCATTATACTATACGTTTTTTCTATAAACAATTATTGATATTAATTTATCAATCATTTGCAAACCCAATCTAACAAAATACGTCACTGGCGCGTTTTGCTGGATACTTCATAATAAAAGACAGTCGGGGAACATCCCTTCTGTCTTCTATAATCTTGTTTCCATAACAACCAAATTATTTACCAATCACACTCTTCCTCACCTCTTCCAGATACGCATACCCATACCTGCTATCCGGTTCCAGATAATTCCCCTCTCCCCACTCATTCCATGCATTCACAAATAGATACTCATTTCCCTCCCTCTCACTCAGTCGCATCATTCTCCTCAAATACTTCCCGAACCTCCGCGGCCTACTTCCCCTCGTAATCACCGCCCGCTCCTGACGCCTTGGAGAATCATCATAGTCTACAAACATTGTCCGAAAATGGTTTCTTTCGTGCGGCGTCTTCAACATCCTTCGATTCAGCTTTCTGTAGGAGAGCTTCTTTACCGCCCATCGGTTCCACAAAAGACTTCTCCCAGGATTTGGCCGCATACCACTTGCCTCATTCGCCAACTGCTCAGACTTTGTTTTATTCGGCTCAAAATCCACACTCCCGTTGACCCATCGGCTCTTCTCCACTGGTTCTCTACACACATTCATCGAAATCAGAAAAATCCCGTCAAATCCATCCTTCTTTGCACAGACATTCCAATACCGAATCATCGCATTAAAACAGGGGATATTCTTTAGTCGGTAAATCAGCAGAACTGGTCGATTCCCTTCTTTGATATATCGGGAATCCAAGAAAAACGTTCGGAAATATTGATAATGCTGTTCCCACTCTTCTTCCCCACCATAGGTTTGCGCTAGAAGGATTTCTCGATCGCCCCCAGCTCCATGCCAGGTTTTTGTCCAGGGTTCATTCGCCCAGGCAAAACAATATCGAAGAGGGATCTGCTTCTCACGATACAAATTTTCTACCGGCTTCTCCAGCACCATTCTCCCCTGGAACCAATAATGATAGAAACAGAAACCATAGATCCCCGCCCGATTTGCAAGCCTTGCCTGCCAGCTCATCACCCGCGTGTCCAACAAATGATAATAGTTCCCATGCAGGGGAACCCGCGGCTGCCGATGCCCCAAATACAGCGGACGACTCTTTTTCACATTGGTCCACTCTGTGAACCCCCTTCCCCAGGCGTCGTTATTCTCCGGAATTTCGTGAAATTGCGGCAGATAAAAAGAAATGAACTTCATGTATTGCTACCTCCTTAAATACTCCATATCACTTCCTCTATGGAAATCACTGGACACCTCACTTTACGCGTCAGCATTTCCTGAATGGAGTCAAACGCATAGAACGGCGTTACCACTACTGCATCCACCGAAGGCAAGGAGTCTTCCGGGGAGTAAATATCTGGAATCCGGGAAATGGTATTGCACACATCCCGATCAATCCCGTACATTACCTCCACTTCACTTCCCTGCAAATCCTCGCAGAGTCGATTCGCAAGTTCCCCCATCCCATAGACTGCAATCCTTTGACAGCCCCTCTCTATAAAGTATTCTGTAACATTTCCTCCATTGTTCTTGGCTTCCAGCCAGTGACTCAATAAATAGTAGTAATCCTGAAATTTATCCCGCTCCTGACCCACAAAATAGAGCCGTTTCTTTTCCCTCCTTCTTTGAAAGAAACGGCCCATAACAATTCCGGCGATCATTCCGCCGATACCTGCAATGAAAGACTCTGCTCTCTTTTTCATCTCTCTTTTTCCTCTCTATCTTCTTCCTTCTCTATGTATCCTTTTCTCCCTCACCTAAAACCGTATCCGGAGGATACCATTCCACCATTTCCACTCCAATCCCCAGTTCCCTCAACTCTTCTCGGATCCTCTCTGCCAGATCCCGAAACAAAACCGCGATCAGAATCCTGTCATATGCCCACTTCCTCAGACATTCCACTGCCTCCACTTCCAGCCCTTCCGCCTGCAATGCTTCATACCGTCGGTCTACCCAACCCACAAGCCTCTCCGGACACAGCATTCGCATCATCCTCTCATAATCCCGGCCTACCATCCCGGCCCCATAGATAACGATTCGTTCTCCTCCCTCAAAATGAGACAACGGTGGCATATAAAACGGAATTCGCTGCCGAAGTCCAAATCCCATCATCTGATTCATCGCAGCATACGTACGATTGACCATATAGGTCTCCAACCGTCTTCCAAGTTCCGGCCGTGAACACTCGATTCTCTCCCGGATATTCTGATAAAAAATATTCAACTGCATTAAATATTCCGCATCCGTACTGTGACAGGCCGATGCACTCCGCTGCCGATAGTAATACAGCGCCTCCTCCAATACCGTGATCGAACTAGCTTCCAAAAGACAGGGAATCACACAGGCTCCATCTTCAAAATAGCGCAGCCGCTCATCTACAAGCCCCTGATTTCTGGCAAGCAGTGTTCTCTTGATCAACTTATCACAGAGATTGATGCTGACGCCAGGCTCGACTCCATTTGGCTGACAGAACAAGTTTTCCAATACCTTAGAATACCCTTCTCCCGCATAGACTCCCGCAGAAAGCGCTGACATTTCGTTGTAAATACTTCCCGTCGTCTCATCGTAGATCTGTTTCTGACAGATGACAAGATCCGAGTGGTTTCGTTTCAGTTCCAGATACAATGTCTCATACATCGTGTCCGCAATCCAATCATCTGCATCTACATAGCCGATATACGTCCCACTGGCACAAAGAAGTCCGATATTTCTTGCTTTTAAAACACCCTCATGCTGTTTATGAATCACCTGAAAACGATCGTCTCCATCCGCATACTGATCGCAGAGAATTCCTGAGTGGTCCGTAGAACCATCATCCACCAGAATTACCTCCAGATATTCATAAGTCTGCCGCTTCACACTATCCAGACATTTCGGGAGATATTGCTCTACATTATAGACTGGAATGATTATACTGATTTTTTCCATTCCTTCTTTCATTGTTTGCATTTCCATTTATCCTCATAAATCTGCTCCAATTCCCGGAAATGTTCTTCCATCGTCAAAAGCCTGTGATCACCTTTCCAATAGTCATCCAACCGTCCGGGGTCCTGTAAAAAGTAGCCTAATCTCTCCAGAAATTCCTTTTGATTCCCGGCCTCAAATACAAACCATTCTGATTCTGTCAATTCTTTTGCCCCGCCAAGCTGACTACTTAGCACCGGTACTCCATAAGATTTCATTTCCATTGCAACTTGAGGCAGGTTATCCTCCCACAAGGAAGGGACGATCCCCAGATGCACTCCTTGCAAGATCTCTGGCAGTTGCTCATGGGTATACCCATCATAATAGCGAACTTCTGCAAGATGTTCCCTTAACCGCTGAATTCTGTCATAAGCCTCTTGATCTGTTGCCGGCGATGCAACACAAAGGCCGATTCTACCCGCCATTTCCGGTTCCATCTGCTCCAGCGCATCCAACAGAAAATAAAACCCTTTCATGGTACGCATATAGCCCAGATAGCAAATGGTAAGCCTCGTTCCATCACACCGATAGGCACTCTGACTCCTCTGATTTGCCGCCACCGCAGTTCCGATGTAACTGACCCGCAGCTTTTCCTGATGAACTCCCCGTTCCCTGGCAATCTGCGCAACCCGCTCTGACACTGCAAGCACCTGGTCCACATAGCGATTGAGATAAGCGACATTGCGGCTGCCAAATTCATAAAAACAGGCGGAAAGCCGCTTCTCTCGTTTCACAGAGACAAAATACTTCGCCTTCTCTCTTCTCTTCTGGAAAACACTTCTTCTGCACACTTCATATTTTTGCAGATAACTCTTTCGAAAAGTTGCTATAGTCTCCCGAAACCATCCTCTCCAAACCGCCCAAACTTCCAAGCTCCGTTTCCCAAACAGCCAAAACCACTTGTTCCATCCTAGATTTCCCTGCTCCAACCGGTACTGATAATTCTGATTAAACCGAACCTTCCCCTTATACACATCCCGGGGCATACAGTCTAAACATTGATTTCCACAACATCTCACCCGGCAGTTCTCCCGATCTGCATGCCATAACATCACTTGCGGACAAAACAGATAATAATTGTGAAGACTGTAAATCACTTTCATCTTTGGAAAATAGGTTTTTAAGATAAACACCCGCAGAGACAACCCTTCAAAATTTTGAAAATGCAGGACGTCCACTCCGCCCAGTTCCATCAAAAATCCACGAAGTAACTTCACTAATTTCATATCTTCCAGGTAGTCCTGCGGAAAGGGGAAAGAGATTCTCGCCGAAGAGAACACCGGTGAATTCACCACCTGAAAACTTTGACACCCTTTTCCAAAAATATTTTTTGTCTGTTCTATGTAAGGTTCTCTTCTCCGATTATCGTATGCCCTCCCAGAACTCAGGAAATAGACCTTCCACTTTCCCTGCTGTATCAGACAGGAGATCAGGTTCTTCGTATAAATCGTTACACCCCCGCCTTTGTTTTCTGTCTCATCAAACGGGATCCAGTTGTAAATCAGTATTTTTTTCATCCGTTTCCCTCTCCTGCTTTCCTCTGTTTTCTACTACTCCCACACGCAGAAATAATTCGTGACTCCTCTCGCTTCCAACATAGGAAGCACCTGCATCCGATTCCGCTCATCCATACAGACTACCAGCCCACATTCCTCCGTCAGATCCAGTTCGGATAGATACTTCACTGCAATCCCTTCGATATCTTCCTCCTTGTCCTGTCCGTCCGAGACAACATACGCTTCGATCTTCGGAAGCATCTCCCGATATCGCTTTGCTACACCGCCTGTCCCATACACGAAAATCCGAGAATACTTCTGACAGAACATCTTCATAGCGCTCACAGATAGCAAAGTTTTCATCTCTGCAAACGTTTGAAATTCTCCGCACTGCTCCCTTACCTGCGCTGCAATCTGCTGCAAGTAATTCTGCAGATTCGTCTCCCGCATCGCGGCATACTGCAGACTTTCCACAATCGCAGAATAGTATCCGGCGTCCTGTGCGAGATAGCTCCACAGATATGGAAGATATTTCTCAGTTTCTACGTTCCATATGTCCTTTTGTTTCCACACGTTCCCACTCTTCATCTTCCTCAAAATGGAACCACGAATCCAAAAACAATCGCTCACGCTCACCGGGGCATATTGTCTGGAAATCGGTACCTGAATATCCAGTTCCTGAAGAATCCGACATACTTTCTCATAATTCCCGTCCCGTCCCTTTGCGTACTCTCCAAAATAATCCCCGAATCCAGGCTCCGGTGGCATCAATAGACCAAGACGAGAGTTCTCCGCAAAAAGGGTCTGGATTCCCCGGACATGATTCCAGTTTTTCAACAGATTTTCCCACTTATTATAAAAAAGAGATTTCCCCACGTAACTAGGTGAAACATCGGAAGTCATATCCGTATCCTGCAGAACGCAAACCAGATCAAATTTATCAAAGCCTGTCAATACTTCTATAAGATTTTCCTTCTGATATACACGACAAGGAAAACCCGCCTCCTGGTAGGGGTTCAAATATTCTGAAGTTTCTGAGAAAATCTGTACGGAAATGTTTCCTTTTAGATACCGGATGGAAGATGATTCTGAACGTAGTCCAAAATGAAGCTCCGAACCATCTTGTCCGAAATCATCTCGCCCGGCAGACTTTCTCTCCGAACATATCGCCTGCCCCTGCAAGCCCTGAAGATGTTCCATCACATACTCCGCCGATTTTCCACAGGTAATGAAAACCAACACAGTAATGCTTCCTTCCGTCGTCTCCCTTTGCCCCGATACAGGTGGAACCAGATACCGCAGACAAAACGTCCTCTGCAACTCTATCATAGGAGAAGTACGAATCAGATGGTCCCAAATCAGGTTGACGTCATACTCCGTCTCCTGCCCGATATACTCCATCGCTTGCAGCAACTGTTCCTGCGTCTGCTGCTCCAGAATCGGACGGGTAAGATGTGGTCTCTTGAAAAATGAAAAATTTCGCTTTTTTATCATTTCATAGGGCAGAAGGTCGTACTGAGAAAAGTTATTTGCTATACGCAAAGAATCATTACATTGCGTATCTGCCAAAGTTCCATAACGATATCCCAGTCCGGAAAAGTACTGAGTAAACCAGATTTCAAAGCCTCGAACTGTTTCCAAAAATGTTTCAAAATACGGCAGAGCTTCCCAATATTCTTGAAATTCCTTACTGTGCAACAGCCTGCTACGTATTACCAAAAAAAACGACTGTACATGTTCTGTGAAATGTCCCAGGATATGCGTGTTCGCTTCCCCATGCTTTGATAATCCCCAGAAATCAACCGACTGTTCTTCCATCTGTAAAAAGATATCTTGCATTGGGCAGAAGGGCCCGAACAGAGAATCATTGACCAGTGCCAGTTCCTCATACTGTAAAACGGTATTCCAACCGATATACGTACACAGTACATCCTTAAATCCTCCGGCATCAAATCCTTTGTTCTCACGGCAAAAGATAGCATCTGCATACTGGCTCAAAAGTTCTTCACCGCGAACGATATCTGTTTCATTACAGACCACGATCAGTGTGTCCGCACAAGTCTTCAATTCTTTCAACATATAGAAGATATAGGGATCTACTATTTTTTGTTTATCGTAGGTAAGATAAATACATAGCCGTCTCATTTACATGTCCTCTGTTAATTGGGGATGAAATCTCTACTGTAAATATGAACACATTGCAAAAATCATCAAACTCCAATACCTTTTTATTTTCTAGGCCGATTCCTCTTCACTTAGCACGGCTTCCAACCGGTCACCAAATACTTCCATAGAAAAATATTTATCATAGACTTTTCTAGACGATTCCCCCATCCTCTTTAACATAGATTTATGTTCGACACACCAGATCATTTTCTCTGCCAATTCGTCTGAATTCTCCGCCGCAAACGTTAATCCACTGTAACCCTCTTGTATGTACTCTGCCGTCCCTATAATCTCTGACAAAATGCACACTTTTCCCGACATCATAGCTTCTGTCGCAACAATCGGCAACATATCTTCTCTGGACGCTACCACCAGAACGTCGATATCACACCAATATTTCATCACTTCTTCATGAGGCAATTCTCCTAACAATTGCATTTTGGAATCTTTTTTTGCTTGTTCTTCAATTATTTTTCCACAGGTATCTTGTGAATTTTTTCCTATTACCAAAAATGTACATGTCTCTTTTTTCTCTTTCATTTTTTCAATTGCTCTTCCAAAAATGTCCTGGCCCTTTCGATCACTGATCAATCCTACCATCGCGAATGTAAACTGATTTCCCCTATATTCTTCTTTTACAGGCTCATCTGGTATCCCATATGGCAATATCCCTATTGATTTCATAGAGATTTTTTCAAGAAAGTTTTCTCTTGCAATGGAACAAACTGCATAAACTTTCAAATTTTTTTGCGTGATATTTTTTTGAATTTCTTCCACCCAATATTCCATCCACTGATAACAGATTCGCGGCTCATGTATCCACAAGATAACCTTTCGTCTTTTTGCCAACTCAATCGCACAAGAACTCATCTGAAACGTATTTACAAGCACATCATCAAATATGTTTACCCGAAACAATTCTCTTTCTTTTGCATAAGTCAAGTTTTTATAAAGGATAACACTTATTCCTCTTTTTCTTATTTCATCTATGAATATTGCATTCCCTTCCGGCGCTGCAATTACAGCATCATAGCCCTTTTTTTGTAGCGCTAATGCTGCATAAATTGCCGCTATCGAACCACCATCATATCCCAGTACTGTCGTTATAATTAAACTTCTCTTTTTGTAGTCCACGTCCTTCTTATTCGTAGGAAACAAAAAATGCAATTCTCCACAACTTTGCAGGTCTATATATTCTAAATAATGCAAAATATCATTTTTATCACATCCCAATTTCAGCAATTGCTTTCTCATTTCTAATGCATGAACACTCATTAAAACAATCTTGTCATAATTAAGCCTTGAAATGTCTTCGGGATTGAATATGGTAATATTGTCGATTTGAGTTTCCCAGAGTAAACGATTATTGTCTAAAAACCCGACTACTGCATCATGTTTCGAAAGATATTTTTTCATTTCTCTGTATATCTGACCGGTTCCAAATACTACAATCCTCATATCCTAGTGAACTCCTTCTATTTCCTCAAAGATTCTATGATTTACTCTGACACTGTTCCATACAATCTTCTCTTTTTTTACTCCCAATTCATTTAGAAAAAGTATGATTTCTTTCGCAGTATAATAATCGTCCACTGCAATAATGATGAAATCAAACGATATTCTTCTGATAATCTCAGGCGCTTCTATATAACAGTCATCTCTTTGATAATTCATGTAATTTGTATCCACCCATGCCACAATATTACAAAAATGATACAATAAATTCTGCTCCCAATATTTTTTTCCCAAAAAACCGGCTCCATATAATACGACTCTATCTTTTTGAGAAATTTTCTCTATTGGAAAATGCACACAAAACTTAAACTTTGGATACTCATAACATTGCTTTTTGATTTCCATTGCATTAATAAAAAAACAGTCTAATTGACCTTTCATAATATCCCAACAGTTTGATTCTCTAAACTGTTTCTTTAAATATCCATACACATTATTCACTTTAGAAATAAAATTCTCATCTTGAATATATGGAGCAATTTCTCCTGCTCCCCGTTGACGATGATAGTAGTATATTTTTTTCGATACCCTAACACTATCCGCTTGGAGCATCATAGGAAAAATCACAATACTATCTTCTCCATAATTACTTCCCGTTTCGGACGCCCTTTTAAGGTATTCGATTATCATTTCCCTTCTAAATATCTTGGTACACAAACTTGGATCAAGTGCCCAATCACTTAATCTTGGCGTCCATAACATAACTGGCAAGATTTTTTTTTGTATATCCTCCTTGTTATAAATTCCTTCCTCTAAATAAGGAATTTGCATAATACAATGTTCCTCATTTATATACCTGCAAATTCCTGTTATTACGATATCAAATTCATTATTGTTGAGGACATCCTTATATGCATCTTCACTGATCCAGTCATCTGCATCCACAAATGTAATCCATTTTCCAGTTGAAATACACACTCCGGCCAAGCGTGCTTTTGTGATGCCCCCGTGCTTGATATGTATCGCTTTAATACATGTATTTTCTTCTTCCAACAAGTCACAGAGAATTCCACTTCGATCGGTAGAGCCGTCATCCACCAAGATGACTTCTAATGCTATCCCCCTCTGTTCCTTTATGCTTTTTACACATTGTTCTATATATTGCTCCGCATTATAAACTGGAACTATCACCGACAATAATGGCATTCCCTTCATAATTATTTTTACTCCAATTCAAAACTGTTTTCTTTTTTTCGAATAGTCACAATACTTTCCATAGCTTTTCTCCAAAACTTTTTATATTATTCGACGATAATTCATCTTCTTTTTCCTTTATAAATTCCAGAAAGATTTTGAAAGCGCACTTTTCTTTTTCTTGAAAACATGAATCATACTTCAAAGACAAATTCCAATTATATCCATATTCATATTCTTCTTCGGTCCATGCAGTTGGATAAGAAATGTCTCTCTGTTCATACACGAGTGAATCCAAATCTACACACATATATTTGTTTTGCCAAGGTAAAAAACAAATTTTATTCTTCTCCAAGTAATATCCATAATATCTAAAATTTTGTGTTTTATATGTTTCTGACAACGTAGCATTCTTTTCACCAATTATATGCACTTGTTTTTTTGATTTTTCACATACCCAAATGCCTTGATAACGCCATGGCAAAAGAAATATATATCTTTTTTGAACTATAATTCTTACAAATTCCGAAGCAGAAACCTCCTGACCAATTCTTTTTATTTCTATATAATCTATAATTTCCCCATTTTCATCAATCTGATATACTTTATTCCCCTCCATTGGTAATATCCAAAGTTCCTCAAATCTCCCGTCTATATCTGCAATTTTTTCCAGTATATTCAGTTTAATAAACTCTATATTTAGATCTTCTAGATTCATGCGAACCAAAATTCGTGTTCCGCGCAGTGGAAAAAAGATATATTTTTCATTGTACATACCTTTCCAAGCAACTTCTACATTCTTTATAGGTACGCCCACATTCCAATTTCTAATCATCTGACTACATGACAAATTATTAAAATCAACAACGACTATTGGGTCCTTCACATAATATGGACAAAAATATGCCTGCTTTCTCGAGCCACATATCCCAATAAAGGAGCAATTTCCTTTTTCTCCAATGATTTGTCTATATTCGATCTGACCATTTGTTTTGTTATAGATCACCCATTTTTTATGAATCTCAAACGGGATAATCACAATGTATTTCTCTTTCCAATTTACCAATCCATAAGGTTTAAATTTCCCATAGCGAAAAAGCATAGTAAAATCCATTACACATCTTGTATGAAATGTTTGCTTATCAATTGCGTATAATCCATAAACTACTTCATCAATTGCCCAGATTACTTCATTATCTTCACAGGCATACAGAATTCTCATACTTTTCCGTTGCATTTAATCCCTCTTTTCATATATATTCCATCCTATATTTTTAAGAAACCAATAACTTTGGTTCATACCATACTATTTTTTCATTAGGTACACCTTTCATTAAAAGAGTCTCTCTGATCTCTTCTGCTATTTCTTTTTTAGCCACAGCAATTAAAACAATATCATATGCTTTATTTAAAAAAGAATCCGTACCTGTAACTTTTATATTCTTTGAATCTATATTTTCATACTTTTTGTCGACCCAATATACAAGTTCACATTCTTTATATCTCTCTATCTGAGCTAAATAATCCTTTCCTACTTTCCCCGCTCCATATAGAACAACTTTCTTATTATGAAGAATATCTAAACAAGGAAAAACATAAATATTTAAATATCGAAGCGCAAAATATAACTTCCGAAAAATGCATTCATCGATATCCCTTTGTGTCATAAACCTATCATTATCCATAATTAAGTCTCCACAATAATTCCAAAGCATCAATTCTTTTCTTATATAGGAAACTGATTTGTAATGGGACATAGAATCTTCCCGATAATTGTAATAATAATATTGTTCTTCCACTTGAATCATTTTATCGGATTTTAAAATGCAATATATCAAACTTATAACATCTTCTCCATACCACATCGTATCAGGAACTTTCCTATAAGCATTCTTGATAATCTCCGCTTTGAAAACTTTTGACCATATACTAGGTGTAATTTTAATAAAATCATCAATGCCAATTAGAGATGAAAATATTTTATGTTTACAAAAAGAATCTAACCCATATGTCCCTTTCCGCCTTTCCTCTATCACATAGTCTCCACACATATCATAAAAGAAACCAGAATCTACAAAATCCGCTTCTGACTCTTTCAAAGCATCTATCAACTCAAGATACATCCTCGAATCAATCCAGTCATCGTCATCTACAAAACATATGAACTTCCCAGAAGCTCTTTCTAAGCCTGTTTTTCTAGCCTTTACCAGCCCTTTATTTTTTGTATGGATAACCTGGATACGGCGATCTATTTGAGCATATTGATCACATATTTGAGGACACCTATCTGTTGAGCCATCATCAACCAATATAATTTCTAAGGATTCATATTTCTGATTCAATATACTTTCTATACATCTTGGCAAATACTGCTCAACATTATATATAGGGACAATAACCGATAGCATAGCTTGTCTCCTTTTACTCGTTGTTCATACTGATTCAATCCATACTTATTTCTTCAACTTCAAACGCAGAATAAATATTTTTTTCATCTACACAATTTCGAATAATCTCTAGCAATTCCCTATGAACCAAAGGATTCTTGCATGTATCAAGCACTAGAAAATCATCCGTAAATTTTTCTAGTTCTTTTACCGTATATATCTTTTTTCCTCTCATTGAAATATGATTATCTGCAATAATATAATCTGTTATTCCATACTTTAGGTATAAAATCTTTTCGCACAATTGACCATTCACCCCATAGGGATAAATAACAATTTTTTTGTTCTGTTTTATCAATTTTGCAATCATCTGATCCAAATTGGTATACAGAACAGGATTAAAAATATAAAAATCTAATTTACTTTCTATTTCCATTCTCATACGTTCCATTTCTCTTGGATGTACCACGTCTCTTATTTCTTTGCTTGGCGCAATATTCTGCTTTTTCTTTGAAAAAAAGAGCAGATTTTGTTTTCTCCAGTCACTGATCGCATCTTCATTCCAAAAATAATTTCGTACAGAATAATCACAATAAAAGCCTCTGTTTTCAAATCTTTCAATCCAATAAGACTGCCACTGTTCATTCACATGATGCGTCCCACCTTGTCCCGGTATCGCAGCACTAAATAATATTTGATCTGATGCTTTTGTAATATTGTCAAGATAAACATCTACGAACTCCTCTTCTATATGTTCTGCTACTTCTGTAGATATTGCCAAATCAAATTTTTTATTTAATGAAATAGGTTCTCGTAGATCTACTGCCTTAAACTTATCCTCTAGAATTTTTAACCTTTCCTTACTTACATAGTCTCCATCCAATCCTAAGACATCCATATAGCAATCGTAATGTAACGCTTCTTCTAACCAGGTTCCTTCTCCACATCCAAAGTCTACAATAGACTTTGGTGATATCCATCGTATCATCAACGGAATGATAATTTCTTCATCCTTCTTTATTTGTTCAATGAATTTATAAAATTTTTCATCATATTGAAACTCTGATTTTTCTATGAGCCGTTCAAAATTTTCAATTTTAGACATAATATTAACTCCATCCTCTCGTAGTTCTTTCCAAAAAGTTCATTGTCTTTTTCATTCCCAGTATCAGCGGCGTCTTTTCTAATTTCCCAAATTCTCTTTCATATCTTGATATATCCAAATAATTTACTGGCACGTCAACATCTCTCCCTCCAAGATATTCCACTTCTGTTGACATTCCTAATTCAGTATTAATAATATCTATAATCTTATTAAGATGAATTCCCTTTCCACTTCCTACATTGTAGATGCGATATTCTGTATCACCCTCCATAATATTCAATATGGCATCTATCACATCAGAAATATAAATATAATCCCTTATGACTGTTCCATCTCCGTAAACATAAATTTTCTTATTATGTAATGCATTGTATATAAATGTTGTCACCACACCCAATTGACCATTTGGTCTTTGAAACGGCCCATAAGGATTTGATAATCGGATAATACTATACTTTAATCCATATACATGTTGATATAAATATAATAGTTTTTCTATTGTAAGCTTTTGTATACCATATGTATTAATTGGCTGGTTCTTCGAGAACTCACTGATAGGACAGGTTACTTCCTTTCCATACACTGTGCCTCCAGACGATATAAAGATTACTTTTTTTATATGCATCTTCACACATGCTTCCAATAAATGAATGGTTATTAATAAATTATCCGTTAAGTCTTTCCCAATACTTTTATTTGATGTCGTTGGATTGTTTGTGCTGATCAAATGATACACTATATCTTGATCTATAACACACTCATCAAAATTCGTTTCTTCATTAAATGCCAATTCTCTTATCTTGATTTTTGATAATGTATCTTTTGGATAGTGTAGAAAAAAACTTTCTTTCTCATCTATCACCGTTATTTTATCCGCAGCATTCTCTACTAATCTTATTGCAAGATTTGTTCCTATAAACCCTGCTCCACCCATTACAACTATGTTCATAACATCCCCTCTGCAATGCTGCTTCAATTATTTTTAAATCAACCATATACACTCTTTAATTTACATTTTATTTAATATTACATATATACTTTAAGTTTAAATATAACTACTTACTATAAAGATTCCTTTAAAATTTAAAATAAGATACATTGGTCATCCTCCATAGATGATGCCCGATCTCTCAGATCAGACTTCGCTCCCTGCTACATCATGTTATACTTCTTCATGTTCACAAGGTCCTGGCCTATCCAATACACAGGTATCCCATGAATACCTGCCTTCTAATGCCGTCTTTTCTTTTTCTATCACAGGAACTTTTGCACCTGCTTATCAGGAACACGTCATCTGGTCCTCTCGGTAAAATCCTGCTTCATTCACAGAATTTATCAAAATGACTGTTCTTATGACTGATTTCATAATCAATTTCACCAATCTCTCTATGGTCATTCAATGAACATATACTACTCTATCAAATGGAACCCTCCATCCCTTCCCCTCGTTTCTTCACATTCCGGGCGGTATTCCACTTCTCTTCTGACCGATACCCACATACGGGACACTCAAACCACCTCTCATGCTTCTTTCCCATCGCACCGCAGTTGCTGCACTCA
>JAAVXR010000003.1 GCA_022790755.1 Hespellia sp.
AATATGGAATAGGAAGTATGAGGCAACGATCTAAGGAAAAGATGTGTTTCATATAGAAAATGGGAAATAGTACGAGGGGCACTTCATATAGGGAAGTGTCCCTTCATGTATTGCGATGGTTGAAATAGAGAATGAAATATATTAGAATGATGGTGTTTGTCGATAAATGAACAAGGGAGGAAATGACTAGATGAGTAAAGACGTGATAAGTATCATAGTACCTGTTTTTGATGTGGAGAAATATATAGATCCATGCATTCAAAGTATTTTAAGGCAATCTTATCAAAATTTGGAAATTCTTATAATGGATGACGGTTCGACGGATCGTTCCTATGAGAAGTGCGTTAGATATGCAGAACAAGATGGTCGAATTCGATTGATGAGACAAGAGCATCAGGGGGCGGCGGCAGCGAGAAAAAACGCATCCAGATATGCGACCGGAAAATATATGGGGTTTGTGGACGCCGATGATTATGTGGATGAAAAAATGTTTGAACTTTTGATCAATCAGATGGAGGGTACAGATCTGGTGACTTCTGGGTTTGTCAAGGTGGATGATGATTCGCCCCAGTTTGATCTGTTGCCCGCTGGTCTTTATCGGTCGGACGAACAGATGGGATATCTGATCGACAATATGATTGTGATGAAGAATAGTGCGGGACAGGGACTGATTACCAATATTTGGAATAAGTTGTTTCGATTGGATCTGGCGAAAGAAGTTTTTTCTGAAATCAATGATCAAATTACATTTGGTGAGGATTGCGAATTTTTGTATCGCTATGTATTGAAATGTAAATCTGTGAGAATTACGGACATATGCTGCTATCATTACCGAATCAGAGAGGATTCTTTAATCCGCAGACCAAATCGAAGATATCTGAGGAACTGGAGCGACATGTACGATGCGTTAGAGCCGTTGTTTATGGAACATCCGCATCGTGAAGCATTGAATTTGCAGCTTCAGCGGTGGATTGGTCTTGCATTGATCTATGCGCCGCGTTTTATGGGATTTCGGGAAGAAGCGATTATAGATCCGCATGATCTGGATGTTGTCTATGAATAATGGTTAAAATAAATAAATTTTAGTTAAATAGCGTTCAGTTGAGATAGAAAGAACTCTCTGATATGATGAAATCAGCAAAAGTCAATGCGCAACGATAGATGGGGGAAAGACGAATGCAGATCGGATGTGTGATACGTGAATATCGGAAGAGAAAGAATCTGACGCAGGAAGAAGTGGCAAATCGACTTGGAGTGACGGCTCCGGCGGTCAATAAGTGGGAAAATGGAGTTTCGTATCCGGATATTACCTTGTTGGCTCCTATTGCAAGATTGTTGGATATTACGACAGATAGGTTACTTTCTTTTCAAAAGGAGTTGACAGACGAAGAGATCCAGGAATTTGTTCGGGAAACAGATACCAGATTAAAAGAGGAAACCTTCGAGAAGGTTTTTGAATGGGCAAAGGGAATATTAGAAAAGTATCCGAACTGTGAGCAGTTAATCTGGCAGATTGCGGTGATATTGGATGCGCGGCGAATGACGCACGCGGTGGATGATGCTTCAAAATATGACGATGATATTAATAAATGGTATGAGAGAGCATTGGAGAGCGAGGAGGAAGAAATTCGGGTGCGGGCTGCAGACTCCTTGTTTGGATTTTGTTTGAGGAAGGAGCAATACGAAAAGGCCGAGACATATTTGCGTTATTATTCGAAACAGAATCCGGAGAGAAAGCGGAAACAGGCGGTTATTTATGAGAAATCAGGAAGGATAGCAGAGGCATATAAAGCTTATGAAGAACTATTGTTTTCGGAGTATCAGAGGATTTGTATACTGTTTCATAATCTGTACATGCTTGCAATGCAAGAACAAAATCTGGAAAAAGCGCGAATGCTGGTCGATAAGAACAGTGAGTTGACGAAAGTGTTTGAAATGGGGGAGTATCGAGAAGTCAGCGGAAGACTGGAGCTTGCGGTGGCTGACAAAGATGAGGAAGAGACGCTGGATATCATGGAAAGAATGCTTGCCAGTATAGATGAAATTTGTGGATTTGTGAAATCGCCGCTCTATGAACATATGACATTTCGCGAAGTAAACGCAGAATTTTTGGAGAATTTAAAACGGAATCTGAGGAAGAATTTTCAGGATGAAGAAGCCTTTCATTTTCTGAAAGAGAATCAAAGGTGGAAGAAGTTGTTGAATGATGGGAAAAAGATTTCGGATTGAAAAAACTGTAATTTGCATTTGTAATAGGATATACTATGCAAAAACGGGATTTATGAAATCTTGTAATCTCTGACTTTTCCTCGTAAAATAATAGGTGCAGAGAGGTTCAGAGTTTTGAGCAAAAGGAGACACTATATGGACCTATTGCTAATCCGGATTATAAAAGAATTATTGGAATTATATCATTATATTACGACGGAAGAACTGGCGGAACGGATTGGAATTTCGTTGAGCAGTGTCCGACACCGTATGAGCAGAGTGAAGGAGGAGTTTCAGAAGTATGGTATTGTGATTGATACCGTTCCTAGAAAAGGAATGCGGTTGGAAGCTTCGGAAAGCCAACGGAGCACTATGTATCATCACTTGCATGCGCTAGCGGGCAGCACGCCAGAAATCAGAGAATATCGAAAGGATTATATTTTAAAAACACTCTTTGAGTACAGTGATAATTATACGGTGCAATTATTTGCACAAGAATTGTTTGTCAGTAAGAAGATTATATCCAAAGACTTGAGAGAAGTGGAAGAATTTTTGACAAAGTTCCATGTTCAGCTGGTAGTCAGAAGAAAAAGCGGTATTCTGATGAAGGGGAATGAATTTGATGTCAGACAGGCGATAATCGCTCATTACAATTCTTTGTGGTGGCATAAAAAGTATGATGAAAAGCCAAGCGCGGTAGATCCCCGTATTAGCAGAAAGACTTGGACTTATATGAATCAGATGTACGGGGATCTGGACTTGACACAGATACAGAAGCTTTTATCCCTCACAGAGCAGGAATTGGAACTTGTATGGACAGATATTGCATTTTCCAGGTTATGGGAATATATTGTGGTCTCAAAGCGGCGAATGGAGAAAGGCTGGATGATTGAAACGGTACATCATCACAGGCTGCTTCCGGTGGAAGAAATTTATATTCAAGCGGCCAGGAAACTTTTGGCGCGCGTGACGGAGAAGAAAGTGCCAGCACAGGAAGTGCAGTACCTTGCGGCAAGGATTTATATAGCAGAGACGGTTCAACCGCGAATCGGCGCAAACGGCAAACAGTTTCAGAGGAGTGTAAAACGATATTTGAGGCAGATAGGGCAGATCATTTCCTCGGGTGATTTTATAGAGGATGTCGGGTTGATTCAGAAGCTATGTGAGATGCTCTCGGTGATACAGTACAAAAGAAATTATAATATTACTGACTGGACAGATATTAACAAAGAAGTAAAGAAGAATTTAAGTGAATTATATGGAGTTTGTCTTACGCAGATGCATGTCCTGAGTGAGAATACTGGGTTATCCTTTCGGCAGGATGATGTTGCACAAATTGCCATATTTATAAAAAATTATCTTCAGAAGCATCGCAGAAAAGCGATTTTTGTGACTGCTACTGATAGAGAGTCTGCCGACTATCAGCTGAATAAACTGAAATATTTTTTTCCGGATATCTATTTTTCCGGGGGCGTTCATTATCAGAAATTTTGTCCGAATTCCTGCCTGGAAGATATTGTAATATCCACGGTTGATTTGAAGTTGGAGAATCAAAATGTTTATAAAATCACCAAACATGTGAACGAAGAAGACATTGCTAGGCTTGCCAGAGAGTTTGAGAAGGAGTGGGAAGAGGTTGAATACTGGAAAGACTATTTGTGTGAGGATTTGGTCTGGGAAGTCAATGCCAGGAATAAATCAGATGCAATCACTCAGGTTTGTGAGGCATTATGGGAAAAAGAGATGATATCGGAAACGTTCGAGGAGAAACTGCGCGGGCAGGAAGCGATTATTGCTACAGCGATTGGAAACAGGATGGCGATTCCACATGTTTTTGATGCGAGTGTTATAGAAAAATTCATTGCGGTCGTTCGATTGAAACATAGAATTTTATGGGATCAGGAGGAACGGGTGGACATTCTTTTCGTCATATCGGCAAAACCGGAGCAGATTCCAGAAGTATCGAGCTTTCTGTTGAAATGTAAAGAATTATACGGCAAGTATAGCAAAATATCAAAATGATAGAATTTAGAGAAAGAATCAAAAGGAGGAACAAAAAATGTTAGTGAATATGAAGGAGATCCTTGCGGAAGCAGAGCGTACGGGGTATGGAATTCCATGTATTAACACACCGAATCAGGAGACATTGCGTGCAGTGATTGGCGCAGCGGAAGAGTTGAATACTCCTGTGATTATTGACCATGCAGAAGTACATAACTCTCTGATTCCCATTGAACGAATTGGTCAGGATATGATCAAAGCGGCGAAAGCGGCGAGTGTTCCGGTGTGTGTACATTTGGATCACGGTAAGAGTTATACGTTTATTATGCGGGCATTGGAAGTTGGATTTCCGTCCATTATGTTTGATAATAGTACCCTTCCTTTTGAGGAGAATGTGGAACGGACGAAAGAGTTTGTAGCGTTTGCACATGAGAGGGGAATCACGGTGGAGGCCGAACTCGGTGTTATGGCATCCGCTATGGAAGATACACATGAAGGAGAAGATGCGGAAAGCAGAGTTCTGACAAACGCCGATATTCGAAAATTCTTTACAGATCCTGATCAGGCGGCAGAATTCGCGGAGAGAACCGGTTGCGATGCATTGGCGGTATGTTTTGGAACGATGCATGGAATCTATGCGGAGCCTCCGGTGTTAAATATCGACAGAGTAAAAGCGATTCGAAAAGCGGTGAGACCAGAATGTAAAATCGTAATGCATGGTGCTTCCGGTGTGGACTTTGATCAGGTACAGTCGGCGATTACCGCGGGATGTTCCAAGATCAATTACTATTCTTATCTGGCAAAGAGCGCGACACAGTTTGTCGGGCAGAAGATTGAGGAAACAAAGGGAATGATTGCGTATCATGAGTTGCAGGAGGCGGCATACGTTCATATGAAAGAATACGCGAAGGATGTTTTGAAAGCTTTTCGAAATGGAAAATAAAATTTTTAAATAGAATAGCGCAAAACTGGAACCGATTTGGTTTGAGTTTTGCGCCATTTTCATGTGATTTTTTGCATATTCATTTGCCTTCAACCATTAGTTTCCATTGTGAGAATTATAGAATTCCATTGCTTTCTCTTCTAATTCTTCTAGAGACATTTCTTCAAACAAATTTGTCTGCCGCTCCGTATAATCAAAAGGCTCCCGATCTTGCGAGAAAATTAAAGTGTTTTGTCCTAAAATGGTTGATTATCTCAAAAAAGCCTTGATTTACGGGCATACAAGCAGGATTTCAAGCTGAATTTACTACCAATTTACTACTTTTGAGGAAAAGAGCCTTGATATGC
>JAAVXR010000027.1 GCA_022790755.1 Hespellia sp.
CCTCAAAGATGAAAAAACCGCCCCCTGCATACAAAAGGGGACGGGTTCATCGACTCTTCTCTTCCTTAGTTAAAAATACCCATGTTTAAAACAAGAGCAAGTATCAAAAATAAAACTGCCAAAAACTTCGTAGACTTCACCAACGCGCCTTCCATGGACCGCCCTTTATTCTGTCCCCAGTAGGTCTCCGCCATACCGCTGATGGAACCAAGCCCCGCAGACTTCCCTTCCTGAAGCAAGATAATTGCCGAAAGAGCAATACAATCTATTACGAAAATTATTGTCAGAACAATTTTTAAAATATCCATCTTTCACACCTCCTGCGAATAAGCAAGCCTATTTTATCACAGTCAGTTTTATTTTGCAATCCTTTTTATCGAAACGGGTTTTCATATTCTCCAATTTCTTCCAACTGTTCCTCAATTCGCAACAGACGATTATATTTTGCCACACGTTCTGACCGGCAGGGCGCCCCTGTCTTAATCTGACCAGCATTGAAGGCAACCGCGATATCTGCAATTGTTGTATCCTCCGTCTCCCCGGACCGGTGGGAGATCACCGCCTGATAACCCGAGCGCTGTGCCAACTCGATCGCCTGAATTGCCTCTGTCAGCGTACCAATCTGATTTACTTTTACCAGGATGGAATTAGCCACCCCACGCTGAATGCCTTTTTGCAAACGTGTTTCATTCGTCACAAACAAATCATCGCCGACCAACTGTACTTCATGTCCCAACCGGGTAGTCAACAATTCCCAACCATCCCAGTCTTCTTCATCCAGAGGATCTTCTATAGAACGAATCGGAAATTCTGCGATCAATTCTTCCAGATACTCTATGATTTCCTCGGAAGAACGCACAATTTTTTTCCCATGCATTTTACTCTCTCCCGGAAAAACATATTTCCTGAAATCCGAATCATACAACTCAGAAGATGCCATATCCAGAGCAAAAACAATGTCTCTGCCCGGTTCATACCCTGCTGCTTTCACTGCTTTTGTCAAAAAGCGAAGTGCCTCTTTCGCATCCGGCAGATCCGGTGCAAATCCGCCCTCATCTCCCACCGAAGTGCTGAGCCCATTCTCTTTGAGTAGTCCCTTCAATGTGTGATAGATTTCCGCGCACATGCGTAACCCTTCCTTGAAACTTTCCGCACCCGTCGGCATAATCATAAATTCCTGAATATCGAGTGTGTTGTCTGCATGTGCCCCACCGTTTAAAATATTCATCATCGGCACTGGAAGCTTCCGGGCATGCACACCACCTAAGTAGGCATACAACGGAATATTCAGTACATCTGCGGCCGTCCGTGCCGTCGCCAACGACACGCCCAACAACGCATTCGCGCCCAGATTTCGTTTGTTGGTACTGCCATCCACTTTGATCAGCAACCGGTCAATTTGAGCCTGGTCAAACACATTTTTCCCGATCACAGCCCGGGCAAGTTGATCGTTGACATGTTCTACCGCCCTCTCTACACCTTTCCCACCATAACGGTTTTCTCCATCACGAAGTTCCGCCGCCTCGTATTTTCCGGTGGAAGCGCCCGATGGCACTGCCGCTCTTCCCACGATGTTTTCTCCGGCGAGTACCTCCACCTCAATCGTCGGATTTCCTCGGGAATCTAATATTTCACGTGCAAATACATCTCGAATCGGTAAATATCTATACATAATCTCATAATCCTCCTTATGAGAAATTAGTATTACCCGATTTATCTACAGAAATGTAATGTGAAACAAATTTTACAAGACAACTGTTTTATAATAACCATATATTCTTCGAATCAAAATGAGGAGCAAGCTAAACACGAGCAAAAAATAAAAATTAATACCGCGACTTACCAACAGGGACGGCGCCAAATATACTCCGGTAAATACGTTCGCAAATACAGCCTGATACATCAATTCCGTAATCCCTTGCGCCCCAGGCAATGGCAACATATCCACCGCAATGTATACCGATGCCTGCAAAATCATAACCTCCAGCATATGCGCCCCTTGCAGAGAAAAACCGAGATATACGACATAGGTCAGAAGAAAAACACTGCATCGTTGCAGAAAGGTCATCACTGTAACCCATAAGACTTTCATTTTATGACAGATCAGCCATCTTACAGCCCGTTGATAATCTCCGATAAACTTTTTAAAGTTTTTCTGTCTTTTTGATGACGGTTTCCATATCTTGATCCGAACTAAAATATATTCCGTCCCTGTCAAAATCTTGAAAATAATACTTGGAAATAACATAACTCCCAAGATTGCCAGTACCAAAGCAGAGTTTAAAAACAGACCAAGTATATACAGAGGGAAAAATGCTTTTAGTTCTTGGTGCAAAAACTGAAAACGAAAGATCAAAATTCCGATTCCCATGACCACCAGCACAAACTTGTACAAAAGAGCAACCGTCATCAGCACGACGGAACTTTCCGATATCGTATTCCCGTCCTTTTGCATATAATACAACTGCATCGGTTGTCCTCCCGTTGCAGACGGGGTGATTCCAGAATAAAAAAATCCTATGAAAGAGTACAGTACACACTGCCCCAAGCTACTCTTCCCTTCCATAGAACTCAGCAAATACCAGATCATATAACCTTCCGCACTGACGAAAAATAGAGCCATTCCTACTGCAAGAACCAGATAGCGCATCTTCATTTGACAGAGCGCTTGTCTGATCTCATTCAAATCTTGCCCACGAAAGAAAACATGAAAAGTCAAACCCATAATCAGAAGGAAAAACAGCACTTGAAACATTCTATTTCTAGTGCTCATACGCAGTCCTCCGATATATGATTCCATAGATATCCTCTGTTTCTATGAGTTCTTGTAACTTTCCTTCAAATATTTCTTCTTTTTTTGGATACTCATAAAAATCCTTTGGCGTCACCAGTGAGAAATGTTTTTCCCAACTGCAGACCCCATTCTCTTCCAATAATTTTGCTAGATAGGACGAACAAGTATAATGATTTTTCTGATAAAACGGACGATTTGCCAGGATAAAAGGCAATCCGATCACCGCATAATGATAATGAAACCGATGCCGCATGGCATTTTCTAATTCTATTCTTATATCATTTTTCTGTTTCTCTGTACAATCTATACTACAAACCAAATATTCTGCATTTGGAAACACTTGTAAGATTTCACGTTTATTTTCCTTCTCAAATCCTGCAATCAATGGAATCGCTGGGTATCGGCGACCAATGCTGTAGGCTTCCTCCAATTCTGCATCCATCGAGATTACAACATGGACATATTTTTGTTTGAGTACACGCCGGATAATAGATGCAAAAAAACCTGGCGTATCCACAAATGCAAGATATATCTTTGCCATAATACACTTTATCCCCCAAACTCTTCATTTACTGAAACTGATAAATCCTTTTTGCCGCCTGATAACCACCGATCGTCAGTTTCCCTCCAACTTTTCCCGGCAAATATGTCAGCCCGCTCAAAGTCGTACACCGGAGCCGATAATACAGCCTGCGATCATAATTGCGAATCCTCTGCCACATTGCTCTTCGCTTTTCTTCCGCCTCTTCTGTCCGAATCAGAAGTAAGTGAATAGAAGAAATTGAAAGCATAATCGAAATGTTCCTCATCATATAGACCGCCAATTTGGGATACTTTCGCTTTACCTCCTCCAGATCAATACTTTGGGATACCAAATCTGTCACTTTGATTTGCTGATCAATTCTTTGCATCAACACTTTCTCATTCACCGATTGATCGTCTCTCCCCAAATAATAATGATACAAATCGAGGTTCATATAATAAATGTTCTCCACATACGGCAACGGCTGATAAGCGAACAGATTATCCACATAAAAGGTATGTTCCGGCAATTTCACACCAGATTTTCGGAGAATCTCCGTGCGAAAGATCAATGCATGCATAATCAAATACTGGGAAGGCCGAAACCGTTTCATTTCATTCCAACTACACAATCGTTGCTCTGGAAACACATTTTCATAACTCATCACACGTCGGATTCCCTCATCCAGATGGTCATATACATAATTGCAAATAAACAAATCCGGCAGCACATTGTCTTGTTCCCATTGTTCCTTTTGCGGCTGTCCCTTCTGGCAGAATGTTTTGATCTGTTTCAGTAATTTCTGATAAGCATCCGTATCGAACCAATCATCCGAGTCCACTACTTTAAAATAAAGCCCCGTTGCTTTCTCCAATCCGCAGTTTACTCCTGACCCATGTCCTCCGTTCTTTTTATGTACTACTTTTACAATATCAGGATACCGTATTTCATAAGAATCTGCAATCCTTGCAGTGTCATCCGATGAACCGTCGTTCACAATAATGATTTCCACATCTTTCCCACCTGGCAGCAAGGATTCAATACAACGTCTCATGTAACTTTCCGAATTATAACATGGAACCGTCAGCGTCAAGTATTTCATAGATTTCATTCCCCTTTTCCTCATTTGTGCAAATTTCACATATGGAATCTGCCCTCCGAGATAGAGGGCTCTTTCTGTGTTCATCTATAGTTTATACGGCAGTTTTAAAATACAGGAGAAATATTTATTAAGATATTCCAAAGATTTACCAAAAGATTTTTCCGAACAAAAGACACAAAAGAGACCCCTAATATCTAATGAAAATAATGATCTCCAATTAAGATCCCATAGTCACCGCATCCAAAGTACAGGCAATCTCCGATTGGATTCACACCCGCCAGGGCATCTCCCGCTGCCTGCATCGCGGTATCTGTATAACCTCCATTTGCAAGAACACTGTCCAGCCAGCCTGTCCTAGCCGGACCGAACTGACCTGGCTGGTAAATGACTTCCGGAATACTGTTCGGATAAGTCCCGCTATTCACACGGTTCAGAACTACCGCTCCTACGGCAACCTGTCCCTCATACGGCTGATTTCCGGCCTCACAAAAAATCAATGCCGCCAATAATTCCTGATCTTGTTGATGCCTTTCCTGAATTGCCTGAGCTTCTGCTTCTCGTCTTGCAGTCTCTTCCGCCGCCAGTTTCGCAGTCTCCTGTTTCTTCCGTTCGGCTTCTATTGTAGACCGGAAATTTTCTTTCGTTATTTCTGTCACCGTATCGGAAAGTAAGGCCCATTCCATAGATTTCTCCACTTCACTCCATGTTGTCCCTATCTTATCAACAAACGGTAATTCTGACCGTCCAGTCGTCACATTCACAGAAAATCCAGTAGTGATTAATAAACAAATTGTTACAAACGTTGCCACCAAAGCGGCTCTGATATTTTTCATCATGATTTCCTCCATTCTGTGCGCATTTCACGGCACATACAGGTAGTTAGCAAAAAAATTTACAAATTCTTTCGCTCTAACTTCCTTTCCTTTCTAATTATTGCCAATCTTTACTAAATATATATTCATGTTTTTCAAAATTATTACATTTATTACAAAATTGTTAATTAGAAATTGCGGAAATATCGTATCATAACTCTTTTGTTCCGTCAATTTGGGAAATCAATCCAAATATATTTTGTTTGTGGTCCTACAGAAAACTGTTGATATTCTTTTCGTCAAATACAAACCAGTCTTTTTTTATCTCAGTTTCAAAATAGGGCTGATTTTCTTATAAATTAGAAGTACAATCAGTGAATCCAGCACTCCCTTGAGCAGATTAAACGGCGCCACCGCAAAAATTACAAATGTAGAAAGACTTGTGATATGCGCATTTACCGCTGTTCCCATGCCAACCAACGCATCAATCGGCATCTGGAATGCCTTTGCATACGCTGGAAGAAGTACAAACGCATTCATCACGCACCCCAAAGCTGTCATAATCACCGTTCCTGTCGCCAGTCCGATTAAAGCTCCTTTACGCGTATGGTTCCTTTTATAAATCATACCAGCTGGCACACAAAGCGAACAACCAATCAAGAAATTGGCCAGTTCTCCTACCCCAGCCGTCACTGTACCATTTATGACAAAATTCAGAAGAATCTTAATGAACTCGATAATCGCACCGGCCGCCGGTCCCATAACAAAGCATCCCACCAGAATCGGAACCTCGCTGAAATCAATCTCGTAAAATGACGGTGCGAATGGCAGCGGCACCTCAAACAACATTAAAACCACCGCAACTGCAGAAAGCATACCAATCTGCACAATTGCTTTTACCCCTATTTTTGAATCTCTTCTCACTGCTGCATTTGTCTGTGTACTCATGTTTTCTCTCCTTTTCCATAGATTCATCTTCGAAAGAAAGTATACCTTAATTCACCGCGCGGAGCGCATGCATTACGGTGTACCCTTTGGGTATACTTTAATTACCCGCGCGAAGCGCATGCATTACGGTGTGCCCTTTGGGTATACCTTAATTCCCCGCGCCGAGTGCAGTCGCTTTAGCATGACAATGTCTTTCCTATTAAGATAAAAAATCCCCCGATTTTCATTCGGGGGACATTGTTCTGACAATATCATAGTTTATACGTTCCATACTTTCTTCTCTCATCCAGACTTTACTGTCGGTACTGGAATTCGCTCACGCGTCACCAGTTCAGCCGCCGAAGCGGGTCGCGGACTGTACCGCCGGTTGGGAATTCACTCGATGAACTTAACATACATTTGAGCGTCACCCGACCCCGAAGAATCTTAAATTTTCATAAACTAAAGATACAACTCCTTTTCACTTTTGTCAACAGTTTTTATTATTCTCTGCGCTTTCCACTGAATTCTTCCGCGGTAATCTTGATTACTTCCACAATCGAAACCAGCCTTTCGTTGAATTCGAACTCTTTTCCCGTAAGGCATTTCATCAGAACGGTAAGCCCTTTCATCTTCTCCTGCGGATCTTGTACCACCTCCGCTCGTCCTTTTCCGGTGATACAGGAATAGCGATACCCGTATTGACAAGGCAACCTGCCTTCAATCAACTCATTGTCACAATTCAGCTCAAACGCGACATCCGCATTTTCCCTTATCAGATCCAATTTCTTACCTTCCACCGCTCCGTGTATATAAAACACCAGCTGATCTTCTTCCCAGGTATAACCGTAATTCATCGGAATCATATAGATGCCGTCCCCGTCGTGCATACCGACGCACATAGATTCACAAGTATCTAACACATGCAGAAATTCTTCTCTCGATTCTATCTCACGATCTCTTCTTCTCATCATTCGTCTAACCATTCTATCTTCCTCCCGTTCCCGTTTTTCGCTTATGTTCGTCTATTTATTGTATCATTTTCATATTTGATTGTACAGAATATGCACTCAAAAACAAAAAAGGGATTTCGTGGCCACTATTTTCTTACAAAAATGTAAGTTTATCCTTTCAAATTGTAAGCCGCAAAGAAGGATTTCTTATTTCACGCACTTTATACTGAAATCAAGAACGAATGCCAACACTTTCAGAAAGGATACTTGAAATTATGAAAAACAAATCAAATATTGTTGAAACCGTCGGCCTGACCAAAATATACAATCATGTTCCTTCTGTTAACCATATTGACATGAAAGTACCTGTCGGCTGCATCTATGGATTCCTAGGCCCTAATGGCGCGGGAAAAAGTACTACCATGAAAATGATCCTAAATTTGGTAAAACCCACAGAAGGTTATGTAAATGTATTTGGAACCATTTTGACTGATGAAAACCGTCTGGATATCCTGAAAAAGACTGGTTCTCTGATCGAATCCCCTTCCTACTACGGACACTTAAGCGGACGAGAAAACCTGAAAATTGTCCAAATGTTAAAGAAAGTTCCTGAATCTGAAATTGAGGATGTTCTCCACACAGTACGTATGGAGAATCAACAGCATAAAAAAGTCTCTCAGTATTCACTGGGTATGAAGCAGCGCCTAGGGCTCGCCATGGCTCTACTCGGCAAGCCAAAACTCCTTTTGCTGGATGAACCCACAAATGGTCTGGACCCAGCAGGTATTCAAGAAATGCGGGAACTGATCTGTTCATTACCCTCTCGCTATCAAATGACGGTCCTGATTTCCAGCCATTTACTCAGCGAAATTGATCAGATGGCAAACTATGTCGGAATCATTGACAAAGGCAATCTGATCTTCCAGGACACAATGGAAGCTTTACAGGAACACAGTCAGAAACAACTCCTGATCCACACTTTAGATGACAAGAAAACATTTTCATTTCTCCAAGAACATTTCCGAAAAAATACAAAAATCAAAATACGACCATGCGAAGAAGGTATTTTGATCCCGCTTCCATCCGATGACAAGACCGCTGCATTGACCGCCGCCCTCGCACAGAACGGAAACCATATTCTACGTGTGGAAGAACGGCATAAAACATTAGAAAACATTTTCCTGGAACTGACTGGAAGGAGAGGGAGTCTGTAATGAAACTGCTGAATCTACAACAAATCGAACGTCATAAATTACGCCACTGTCACTTGTCGATTCTGTTTCTGGGCGTCCTTTTGCTGGAAACACTGTGGATCATCTATACAATACATGATCCAGGCAAAGAAGAGCTGATGCACGGCTTTCATATGCTACTCTTGACTGTACCTATGTTGAACACAATCTTTATTCCAATCACACTGGCCGTTACCGCCAGCCGCCTCTGTGAAATGGAATTCAAAGGGGATACCTTAAAGCAACTCTGCACATTGGAAACACTCAGCGAAATTTATTTGACAAAAGTCCTTTTCGGAATCCGTTATTCGTTGTTGCTCGCAGCAGCGCAGCCATTTATCATTTACTTTATCGGATATTTCTTTCATTTTACACAGGACTTCTTGACAGAACAAATCGGCTATTTGACTCTGCTCATTTTCCTACTGAATATTACGATTTTTCTGATTCAACTACTACTCTCTCTTTGGATTGAAAATCAATTGATACCACTGCTTTTTGGTCTATTTGGCTCTTTTTGCGGGTTATTTGGCCTATTTCTTCCAAACCTCAACAAGTTTGTATTATGGGGATATTATGTACATCTGTCACCAATAGAAATGTATTGGGACTCTTCTACACGCATCACTACCTATTTTGACAAACCTTGCAACTGGACAGCATTGCTTATCCTTCTAGTACTGAATTTACTGCTTTGCCTTACAGGAAATCATCTATTTTGCAGAAAGGAGATTTGACATGCTTTACAAATGTATTAAAGCCGAACGTCTGAAATTAAAGCACAGTACATGGTTGCTGCTTATTTTTCTGATACCAGTTCTTCCAGCACTAATTGGCAGCGTTAATTATTCTAACAATATTACTATTTTATCCAGTACATGGTACAGTCTATGGACACAGCATACTCTATTTTACGCAAACTTTTTCTTTGCACCATTGATTGGAACCTGCGCTTCCTTCCTATGGAAAATGGAACATCAGAATCACAACTGGAATACTTTTATGACTATGCCGATTTCCCCAGCCTCATTATATCTTGGAAAACTATCCATCTTATGTGGGCTCACCATTTTCCTACAGCTATGGGTTGGTCTATTGTTCTTTGCCGCGGGAAAATACTTTCATTTCTCTGGTTTTCCTTCCGAAATATGCTGGTGGCTACTGCGCGGAACTCTGGGTGGCCTCGTCGTTTGCACCATACAGCTTTTGCTCTCTATGATTATCCGCAGTTTCTCTGTTCCGATCATGCTTGCACTACTCGGCGGTATTTCCGGCTTTCTAATGACAACAAAAGATCTTGGCCTTTTCAACCCATATTCTTTGGTCATGCTGGGAATGAACGCCAATAAAAATACCGACAGCATGGCTGGGGAAGTGATTCCATTCTTGCTTAGTTCCGTTTTCTTCCTGGTAATCATCAGTACACTGGCTGTTCTTATTCTGAAAAAGAGAGACGTTAGAACTGTATAAAAAATCTCTGTCTGTTATTCTGACATAAGTCAGATCAGACAGAGATAAATTTCTACTTCTAAACATCCCGCATCGTCAACTGAATTCGCTTTTTCTGTAAATCTACACTCATAACTTTCACATCTACCACATCACCGACGCTGACTGCCTCCAGTGGGTGTTTGATAAAGCGATCTGTGATCTGGGAAATATGTACCAGTCCATCCTGATGCACACCGATGTCAACAAAAGCACCAAAATCTATGACATTACGAACGGTTCCCTTTAAAACCATACCTTCTTTCAGATCTTTCATTTCCAAAACATCCGTACGCAATACTGGCTTCGGCATCTCATCACGCGGGTCTCTAGCCGGTTTCTCCAATTCCTTCACAATATCTCGCAGGGTGATTTCACCGATACCCAATTCTTCCGCCAATTTTTTGTAATCTTTGATCGTCAAAGATAATCCGACCAGATTCCCTCCTGCCAAGTCCTCGACATGTAATCCCTGCTTGTGCAGAAGCTTTTCCGCCGCTTCATAGGACTCCGGATGCACTGCCGTCGCATCCAACGGCTGATTTCCCCCCTGAATCCGCATAAACCCGGCACACTGCTCATATGCTTTAGGTCCCAGTTTTGGTACTTTCAAAAGTTCTTTTCGATTGGAGAAACTACCATTTTCTTCACGGTATGCCACGATATTTTTCGCAATTACGGAAGAAATACCGGAAATATAAGACAACAACGGAGCAGAAGCCGTGTTCAAATCCACGCCAACCCGATTCACACAATCTTCCACCACACCATTCAACGATTCTCCCAATTTTTTCTGATTCATGTCGTGTTGATATTGCCCGACACCGATGGATTTCGGATCAATCTTCACCAGTTCAGCGAGCGGGTCCTGTAATCTTCTTGCGATAGATGCAGCGCTTCTCTGTCCCACATCAAATTTCGGAAATTCTTCTGTGGCCAACTTACTTGCCGAATATACAGAAGCCCCCGCCTCGCTCACGATCACATACTGCACCTTCTCCGGAATTTCCTTTAACAGTTCCACAATGAATTGTTCCGACTCACGGGAGGCCGTTCCATTTCCCAGAGAAATCAATGATATATGATATTTGGGAATAATTTTTTTCAATAAATCCTTCGATGCTTTGATCTTTTGTGGTGTCGTGGGCGCTGTCGGATAAATGACGGTTGTACCAAGCACTTTCCCTGTCTCATCTACCACAGCCAGCTTGCAGCCTGTCCGAAACGCTGGGTCCCAGCCCAACACTACACGACCGGTAATCGGCGGCTGCATCAACAACTGGTGCAGATTCTTGCCGAACACATCAATCGCTCCATCTTCCGCTTTTTCCGTCAAGGCATTGCGAATCTCCCGCTCGATCGCAGGTGCAATCAGACGTTTATAACTATCTTCCAAAACAGCTTTTAGCACTGGCGTTGTGTATGGATTCTCCTGGCGAATGACCTGCCGTTCCAGAAAACGCATAATATCCTCCTCAGGCGCTACAATCTTTACCGTCAGAATCTTCTCTTTCTCTCCACGATTGATCGCAAGGATACGATGTCCGGCCAACTTAGCAATCGGTTCTTCAAACTCATAATACATCTCATAGACGGATTCTGTTCCTGGAGTCTTCGCCGCAGAAGTCAAGTGCCCCTTTTTCATTGTCATATTCCGAATCCAACTTCTGTAATCCGCCTCATCGGAAATGGATTCCGCAAGAATATCTTTCGCACCATTGATCGCATCCTCAACTGTGAGAACTTCCTTTTCCTCCGAGAGGTACTGCTCTGCCGTTACTTCCAATGGTTCCTGCGCATTTTGCAGTGAAAGATACGCCGCAAATGAATCCAAACCTTTTTCTTTGGCAATCGTTGCCCGTGTACGACGCTTCGGACGATACGGGCGATACAAGTCTTCCACCGTCACCAGCGTTTCCGCCGAAAGAATCTGCGTCTTCAACTCTTCCGTGAGCTTTCCTTGTTCCTCAATACTGGATAACACCTGTTCCTTCTTTTCTTCCAGGTTCCTTAAATACATCAGTCGCTCATGTAATTTCCGCAATTGTTCGTCATTCAAAGAACCCGTCATTTCCTTCCGGTATCTGGAAATGAATGGAATGGTATTTCCCTCATCAATCAATTTTACTGCCGCGTCAATCTGCCAACGCTTTACGTCCAGCTCCTCTGTCAGCCGTTGATTCATATCCATATACTCTATCTCCTCAATCTCAAAAACTCATCTATTGCTTCCGGTAAAATCTACCATCCAAGCATTCTTCTGTATTATACAAGATAAATTCGAATTATGCAAAACAGTATTCTTTTAGAGTCTGCTCTGTTTCCTTGAATCCCTTTCTATTCTATGTTATACTACATTTGAAATGAAAAGCCATTTCTTCATCGGCTTAAAGGAGTATCAAAAACTATGAATAAAGAAGTGGAGCTGACCAAACAAAAGCAAAAATCCAAAGAAACGAAAGAACGGATTTTCCGTGCCGCAAAGGAAATTCTTCAGCAACATGGCTATGAAAGCCTCTCCATCAAAAACATTTGTGAAGAGGCCGGTGTTTCCAATGGAAGCTTCTATCACCATTTTAAGACGAAAGATGATCTGCTGTCCTATTATATCGAAGACCAGCCCAGCATCAATCCGGATCTTCTGGACCTTCCACTCGATGCAGAAGAAGCCAAAATTGCAATTATCCATGTGTATTTAAACTATGTGGAATATTGTAAAGAATTGGGAGTATCTTTCATATCCGGTTTCTATGACACCAAAAATCAGGCACTGAACCCTACAATTTGGACAGAACGCCCCTATCCGATCGTCACAGTACAAACCTATGTCGAAAAAGCATTGCAAGCAAATGTCATCCATCTAAATGTAGCTCTGGAAGAATTCACAACCGATATTCGAATGATCGTCATTGGCAACGTATTTGAGTGGTGCCTCCGCAATGGGGATGCTGATTTTGAGGGGAATATGCGCCGATCACTTCGAAAATATCTGGACAGCACAATAGATTAAGGGGAATCATTCCCATCAGGAGGTACCTGCTATGTATTATTTTATTGTAAATCCAAATGCCCGCTCCGGTCTTGGTAAATCGATCTGGTTTCAAATTGAACCCATATTAAAGGACGCACACGTAGAATATCAGGTCCTCTTTACAAAGTATCGAAATCACGCAACAAAAATCACTCGCTCACTGACGAGTGATTCACAGACACATACCATCATCGTTCTAGGTGGCGACGGCACTGTAAATGAAGTAATCAACGGAATTTCCGATCTCGACAAAGTCATTCTAGGCTACATTCCCGCCGGTTCCAGCAACGACTTTGCCCGTGGTTTTCACCTTCCCACCAATCCAGAATCTGCATTGCAAAATATTTTACATCCGGTAAGAATCCGACAGATGGATGTTGGTATTTTAAAAGACCAGAAGGAATCCAGGCGTTTTGCCGTCAGTACAGGTCTTGGTTTTGACGCGGCTATCTGTCATCTAGCAATGGTATCCAAACTAAAAGTTTTTCTGAATAAAATACATCTTGGAAAGCTAACCTATATTGGAATTGCTTTGCATCAACTCCTGTTTTGTCGTCCTGTAAAAATGACTCTGACCATTGATCAGCAATGTTCTCTGACTTTCGATAAGGTCTATTTTACCGCAGTCATGAACCATCCTTATGAAGGCGGAGGTTTTCAATTCTGTCCGAATGCACGGACAGACGACGGTCTTCTGGATATCATCGTCGTATCCGATTTGCCCAAATGGAAGATCCTTCTTCTGTTTCCGACTGCTTATCGAGGAATGCATACTCATTTCAAAGGTATACATATTTTCCAGGGGCGAAAGATCCTCTTAGATTCCAGACAGTCACTCTCAGTACACACGGATGGAGAACCACTTGGATTACAACAGCATGTAGAAATAACCACATCCAACAAGCAACTTCGTATCATTTCTCTGTAAAATATCTCCAAAAAGCTATCTATCTCCATCTGTTTTTCAAAGAATTACATAAGAATTGTTAAGACTTTATGAACATTCTTGTTGTTCTATTTTTTTCATGCTATAATTTAACACATATGAAACATATTAATATATAATAAGCATTATATTCCCTTTGTTATGAAAAAGGAAGCACTTGAAAATGTAGTTTGATTTTTATTTTTAAAAGGGGTGTATTTCGTGGGAAGACAGGAAAAAGTTAAGAAATTATTACACAAGTATAAACATATTTGGGTATTCTCATACGGGCTGATCTATCTACCCTGGTTCTATTACCTGGAGCAGCATGTAACTTCAAATTATCATGTGATTCATTCTTCACTTGATAATAAGATTCCTTTTATAGAATATTTTATTATCCCATATTTATTATGGTTTGCATTTATGTTTGCGGTTGTTTTCTATTTCTTTTTTACAGATACCGTTGGATTCTATCGTCTATGCACACTGTTGATTACTGGAATGACTATTTTCCTGATTATTTCAACCTTTTTCCCAAATGGTCTCGCAATCCGACCGACCACATTTGAGCGGGAAAATATTTTCGTAGATATGGTGAGAGCGCTGTACAAAGCGGACACTCCAACCAATGTACTGCCAAGTATTCATGTTTACAATACACTCGGCGCTTGCATCGCTATTTCACACAGCGAAGCGTTTAAAAAGCATACCTTAGTCACTTGGGGATCTTACATTCTTTCTGTTTTGATCATCCTCGCAACCATGTTTTTGAAACAACATTCGGTGATCGACGTCATGTCCGCATTTGTGATGGCCTACACTGTATACCAGTTTGTATATGTTCCGGAAGCAAAAAAACAGCCAAAATTATCCCGAATGCCGATTTGAATTTCTCGGGAGAGCTTTCACTTTCCGAATACACACAACCGCAAGTAGGATCGTCGCCGCAATCCAGGCGCATGGTTCCGCACAAAAGATCGCCTTCGCGCCCCAAATACGGGAGAAAATTAGCGCAACAGATACTCTCGCCAGGAATTCCAGGACGCCGGAAGCAAATGCCGCAGACGTATTTCCCAATCCCTGCAATGTATTTCGAAAGGCATACAAAAGATACAAAAACCAGAGCAGACAGCTCATAATAAACAGGTACTGGTATGCAATCTGAAGCACATCCTGCGCATTGGCATTGGTTTGGTCGATGAATAATTCCAAAAGATACCTTCCCACCCCTATCATGACTACAGAAATACAGACAGACATCAATATTGCAATTCTCACAGAACTCTTCAACCCTTCCCGGATACGCTCATATAGCCCCGCCCCATAATTCTGCGCAGTATAAGTCGTGGCGGCAAATCCCAGAGATACGGCCGAACTTTCCAAAAGTCCATAAATCTTGTTGGTCGCCGTGAATCCCGCAATAAATACGAATCCCTGTTGATTGATTGCCGACTGAAGAATCATCCCTCCGGTAGAAATCAGAACGTGCTGCAATGCCGGTGGGAATCCCAATCTGCATTGATTCCTGATGATATTCCAGTTCGGTTTCCAGTCTTCCCGACTCATTTTCACAAGATCCATCTTCCGAAATACAAGCATGCAATAAAGAAACGCCAGAAACTGTGCCAGAACTGTTGCAACGGCAGCCCCCACGACTCCCCAATGCAACCTGAGAACAAACAGCAAATCCAGCACAATATTAGCGACTCCCGCGATGGCGATTGCCACCAGCGGTGTTTTACTGTCCCCAAATGCGCGTAGGATTGCTGCAGCCATATTGTAAGCCATTACGACCAAGATTCCAGAATACATCGTCAATAAGTAGGCAGATGCATTTCCAAAAATAGCTTCCGGCGTCTGCAAAAGGCGAAGCAGAGCTTTCCCAATGGACAGGCAGATCACCGTCATAATGCTCCCAATCAGTGCGCAGAGCCAGATTGACATCGCTACCGTCGTCTTGATCCTACCTTGATTTCCTTCCCCAAAAGAATGAGAAATCGAGATTGCAAACCCCTGTGTCATCGCCTGAATGACCCAAAGTGCCAGCCAATAAGACCAATCCGCCGCTCCAACGGCCGCAAGAGCCTCTACTCCTACTCCCTTTCCGACAATAATCGTATCCACGATCATATATAACTGCTGCCCAAGATTCGCTATAATCAATGGAATTGCAAAAGACATCATCAATTTTGCAGGTTTCCCTGCCGTCATGTTTTTTGTTCTGCTCACCTTGTCTATCCCTTTCTAATCACTACCTAACACAAAATGTACGTTCTGCCTGCAAAGGAAGATTGGTCGCACTGATATGATCAATTCGAATCAACCGATCCGACTGTAATTTCTGAAGCAAACGATCAATCTGTTCCGGCCGTCCTTGCACTTCCATCGTCACAGTTCCGTCATATTCATTTCGCACCCATCCAGTCAGTTCCAACAACCGCGCCAGATAATATGCCGAATATCGAAAGCCTACCCCCTGCACTCTTCCTGAAAATACAAAATGTTTTCTCTCTTCTTTCACAAAATAACTCCTTCCACATAGAGCCTGATACATCCTAATATCAGCAAATGTCCCGGATAAAACAAATAGAAAAACCATTTGGAAAAGGTCTGTCCCCACTCAGCTCGCTTTCCATTATAAAAGAATAAAATCACAACCGCCGAGAGTACGATTCCTAGGCAGGATGCCAGCGCGCTCCATACGGCTCCCCACCCAGAATGTACCCATATAGCGTTCGTATAAAAAAGCCACGCAGATATACAGATTATCTCAAAATAACTTTGTAACATTTTCTTCCTGGATCCAATGCTACAAGAAAAAAGCAATGTAGAAACCGCCGCTATCAATGGCCAGTCGCAAAACAATGTGAGTATGATTAATATTGCGTATGCCAGAAACCGTAGCCCCCGCAGCAGCACATATTCCTTTACCACCAAGATCAAAAAGCAGAGAAACAATGTCGTCAACATATTCCATCCATGGAAACGAATCACTTCCCCCCGAGTAAACGCTAAACAAAATGGAACTTCAGACAAAAGCGCAAAAAGTAACAACCTCTGTCCATATTTCTTTTTTGAACGAGTATATTGATAGCCCTCCACCAAAAAGAAACACATTGTCGGAGCCGTAAAATATCCAATATCTACAAGCGCTTCACACAGAATGGTTCCCGGATGCAAAAATATATTTGCAATGTGGTTCAAAAGCATGGTAAACATTGCAATATACTTGATCACATCTCTATTGAGCCCGTTCACACTGATCAACCTCCTGCTTATTTGGAATGGAGATGGAAGCGCCTGCCCTGGACACCGCAATTGCTGAAGCGCGCGCTGCGCGCAAAAGTGCCTCTTTTGGAGTCTGACCATCCAAGACCGCCGCCAGATAATATCCGGTAAATGTATCTCCCGCAGCAGTCGTATCTACGGCCTTTGTCTGAATTGCACTTTGACAGAAAGACACTTTTCCATCACTGTAGATTGCTCCTTTCTCCCCCAATGTCAACACCACCTTTGCCTGCGGATACCGGAAATGCATATCCTGTAAGATCTCATTCGGTTCCACCTTCCCTGTGATTTGATTGCCTTCCACTTCATTCATCAGGAAGATATCTACTTTCTCCAACGGACAACCTTTCATATAATCATCAAACGGAGACGGATTCAAAACCACCGTCATCTGCTTTTGCTTCGCTGCCTCCATCAAATAATCCACCAGATTGATTTCATTTTGCAAAAGCAATACATCTCCCGCGTCAAATCCTTCCAGAACCTGATCCACATACTCTTTTGTATTCTCTCGGTTCGCACCGGCATACAACAGAATACAATTCTGCCCTTCATCGGAAACTTGAATAATCGCATTCCCGGTACGGGTCTCCATCTCCCGAATATAGCGAACATCCACACCACTTTCCTCACAAAGCTGCTTCAGAAAACATCCATCTGCTCCGATCATCCCCGCATGATACACTTCTGCACCCGCACGGGCCAGTGCGATTGACTGATTCAGCCCTTTTCCGCCTGGATATACCTCCAAGCTTTTCGATGTCAGTGTTTCACCAGGTACCACGATGTGCGGCACGCGATATGTATAATCAATATTCAATGAACCAAAATTTAAAATTTTCATTTGCAATCTCCTCCTTTATTTTCATTCTCATTCAGTATACCCAAAGGGCACACCGTAATGCATGCGCTGCGCGCTGGTAATTAAAGTATACCCAGAGGGCACACCGTAATGCATGCGCTGCGCGCTGGTAATTAAAGTATACTTTATTTTCTTGCATTTGAATACGAAAAATCTCCGGAAACTTTTATTTTTCACATTTTTTGTAAAATATTTCTTTCCATTGCTTTTTTGGAATAATCTTGCTATACTCAATATGAAATTAGCATAAATCAAATTTTTTCTTGATTGTTTCAAAAGTGTACTGATTACAAAGATATTTTCCTGAGTAAAAAGGCGCGTAAACATTAAGATCATAACCTCGCATGCAATGGATTCCCTGACCGGACCGGAAGGGTCTGTTTTCTTGTGAGGATGTCTTTTCTATGATTTTTTACTGTCCGTGCCTCCAACGAGTCAATCGTCTGGCGTACGGACATTCTTTATTTAATAAGAAATGGGGGAAACATATGGAATCACGAATCGCGCTCATCGGAATTATCGTAGAACATATGGACTCGGTGGACGCTTTGAATCGTCTACTTAGCCAATATGCACCGTATATCATCGGACGGATGGGCATCCCTTATCGGGAAAAAAAACTCTCCATCATCAGTGTATCCATCGACGCGCCGAATGATATCATCAGCGCATTGTCCGGAAAACTTGGCATGCTGCCTGGAATCAGTACCAAAACAATTTACGCCAAAACAAAAGGATAGGAGTACCGCCTCTTATGAAATCACTCATTGATCAACTGGAACAAGAACAGGCTCTTTCTCGCGAGAACTGGATACGTTTACTTACAAATCACGCCAACCTGGATCTGTCTGAATATCTCTTTGCACGCGCCCGAAGAGTCCAAAACCGTTATTTTGGTCATGACATCTATATCCGAGGATTGATTGAATTCACCAATTACTGCAAAAACAACTGCTATTACTGTGGTATTCGTAGAGATCATTCTAACATGCACCGTTATCGCCTGGACAAAGAGACGATTTTATCCTGCTGTTCCACTGGATACGCCCTCGGATTTCGCACCTTCGTTCTCCAAGGCGGAGAAGATCCCTATTTCACAGACGAATGTTTAACAGATCTGATTCGAACAATCAAAGGTGACTATCCAGACTGTGCGATCACGCTTTCCATTGGAGAGCGTGATCGCAAAAGTTACCAGCTTCTGTTCGATGCAGGGGCGGATCGTTATCTTCTACGCCATGAAACCTTTGATTCTGAGCATTATGCCTCTTTGCACCCTGCGGAACTTTCTGCGGCAAACCGCCAACAATGTCTCTTGGACCTAAAAGCGATCGGCTTTCAGACTGGAAGCGGTTTTATGGTGGGATCACCGGGACAGAGCCTCGAAAATATTGCCGACGATCTGCTGTTCCTGAAGCGTCTGAACCCTCATATGGTGGGCATCGGTCCATTCATCCCCCATCAGGATACACCGTTTCGGGATTACCCCGCCGGGCCTGTACCGTTAACCCTGTTTTTGTTGGGACTGGTACGTCTCATGCTCCCCACCGTTTTGCTTCCCGCCACCACGGCTCTTGGCACCATGGACCCAAACGGCCGGGAAAAAGGAATCCTCGCCGGAGCCAACGTCGTCATGCCGAATCTGTCTCCCCTATCTGTACGGAAAGATTATGCCCTGTATGACAACAAAATTTGTACCGGTGAAGAGGCCGCGGAAGGATTGTTGAATCTAAAAAAACGGATACAAAAAATCGGATACCAAATCGTCATTGCGAGAGGTGACGCTCCTGAAACTTCATCACTGGAACCAAAATAGCTCTATATCATTCAACACACAAGAAATACGGGTGAAAGAAAAGCACTTCACTCTCACTTATTTGTACTGTAAAACGCACGCAGAATGGAGGAAAAAAATGTACGATGTAAATTCAAAATGTGCAGATGATTTTATCAATCACGAAGAAATCTTGGAGACACTCGCCTACGCGGATGCCAACAGTACCAATCTAAGTCTGATCGACTCTTTGATTCAAAAGGCAGAACAACGCAAGGGACTTTCTCATCGGGAAGCTTCCGTCCTGCTCGCCTGTCAGGAGCCAGAGCGCAATCAGAAGATTTTTAAACTGGCAGAACAAATCAAAAAAGACTTTTATGGCAACCGGATCGTCATGTTTGCCCCGCTATATCTGTCCAATTACTGCATCAACGGCTGCACTTACTGTCCATATCACTTGAAAAACAAACATATTGCCCGGAAAAAACTGACACAAGAAGAGATCCGCTGGGAGGTGATTGCTCTGCAGGATATGGGACATAAACGACTTGCACTGGAAGCAGGCGAAGATCCCGTCCATAACACAATGGATTACTACTTGGAATGCGTAAAAACGATATACAGTATCAAGCATAAAAACGGTGCCATCCGCCGAGTCAACATCAACATCGCCGCCACCACCGTCGATGATTACCGACTCCTCAAAGAAGCCGGAATCGGCACTTATATCCTTTTCCAGGAGACTTATCATAAGGAGAGCTATCTCGAACTGCACCCCACCGGTCCCAAACATGACTATAACTATCACACAGAAGCGATGGACCGAGCCATGGAAGGCGGCATTGACGACGTAGGCTTAGGCGTATTGTTTGGCCTTGATAAATACCGTTACGAATTCGCCGGGCTGCTAATGCACGCCGAACACCTGGAAGCTGCTTTTGGTGTCGGTCCGCATACGATTAGTGTTCCACGTCTAAAACGTGCAGATGACATTGATCCGAACCAATTTGATAACGGAATCGACGATGATATTTTCGCAAAACTGGTCGCCTGCATCCGTATCGCCGTGCCCTATACCGGTATGATCATTTCCACCAGAGAAAATCAAAAAACTCGGGAGCGTGTGCTGCATCTCGGCATTTCCCAGATCAGCGGCGGTTCCAAAACCAGTGTCGGCGGGTATTACGAACCGGAACCCGAAGATGCAAAATCCGAACAATTCGATGTCAGCGACACCAGAACTCTGGATGAAGTGGTTCGCTGGCTCATGGAAATGAATTATATTCCCAGTTTCTGCACCGCATGTTACCGAGCCGGGCGAACCGGCGACCGCTTCATGTCACTCTGCAAGAGCGGACAGATTCAAAACTGCTGCCACCCTAACGCTTTGATGACGCTCAAAGAATATTTGATGGACTACGCTTCCCCAGAGACGAAACGGATCGGTGACAAACTAATTGAACAGGAAGTCCTGAATGTTCCAAATGAGAAAGCTCGTGCAGTAGTTCTTGAGAATCTGCGCCTGATTGAGCAGGATAATCGGCGGGACTTCCGCTTTTAGGCTTTACAAGGAGAACCTCATGAATTTAAACGCTACCCCCTCTGCAAACCGTGTTCATATTGGGATTTTCGGTCGAAGAAATGCTGGGAAATCTAGCCTCATCAATGCAATCACTGGGCAGAACTCTTCCATTGTATCAGAAGTTCAGGGAACCACCACCGATCCCGTTCTGAAATCTATGGAACTGTTGCCCTTGGGACCAGTCGTGATGATCGACACGCCAGGACTAGACGATCAAGGAGAACTCGGGGCATTGCGGATCCAAAAAACTTACCAGATCCTAAATAAGACCGATATCGCGCTCCTGATTATCGACGCCTCGACCGGTATGCTGCCAGAAGACCATACGATTTTAAAACAAATCCAAGCTAAAAACATCCCTTATCTTATTGTAAAAAACAAGGCGGATTTGTGTTCAAAAAAATGCTGTTCTGATGATAGTTGTTCCAATGACAGAATCAATGATGATACTCAGCAATACAATGCCGGCCCTGACAATAACCATTCCGAAAATGATCCTGGCAAAATCTGTCTTGCACAGGAATCGGAATCCTCCGACGATTTACGCACAATTCCCAGAGAGATTCCAACGATTGCTGTGAGCGCTCTCACTGGGGAAAATATTCATGAACTGAAAGAATTCATTGCAACTCTAGCCCCAAAAGCAGACAAAACACGGCGAATCATCGGCGATTTGATCCAGCCGTCCGATTTTATCATTCTTGTGACGCCGATTGATTCCGCAGCGCCGAAAGGCCGATTGATTCTTCCTCAGCAACAAACCATCCGGGACATTCTGGATACGGACGCCACCGCAATCGTCGTCAAGGAAACCAATTTGAAACAGACTCTGGCAGCTCTGGGAAAGAAGCCGTCACTCGTTGTCACAGACAGCCAGGTTTTTGAACAAGTGTCCTCAATCGTCCCAAAAGAGATTCCATTGACCTCTTTTTCTATTCTGTTCGCAAGATATAAGGGAAATCTAAAGACGGTTGTCAACGGAGCGCGTGCGATTGCACAACTGAAAGAAAATGACCAAATTCTGATCTCAGAAGGGTGCACCCATCACCGACAGTGTGAAGATATCGGCACCGTAAAACTTCCTCGTTGGATCACAGAATACACGGGAAAAACCTTCCGTTTTGCCTTCACCAGCGGAGGCGAATTCCCGGAAGATCTGTCAGAATATCAACTCATCATACACTGCGGCGGATGTATGCTTAACGAACGGGAAATCCAATATCGGATGAGATGCGCCGAGGATGCCGGTATACCGATTACAAATTATGGAATCGCGATTGCCTATATACATGGAATTCTGGAGAGAAGCATTGAGATATTTCCGGAATTATAGTACAAAATGAAGGCAGTCGGAAATTGCTTTATCAAGACATTTCCCGACCGCCTTTTTCGACAATTTTTCTTTATTGTTTACACCAAACACAAGAATAGTTCCTAATGTTTCAAATTTTACGGTAATAACATTATTTTTTACCACATTTCCTATATCATCCTCCAAAATACTCTTCCACCAATTCTGCCAATTCCCCCTTCTTCGCTGCCTCTGCTGCATCCGCTTCTATAAAATTATGCACTTCCTCTTTCAAATCCTCATCAAAGCCCAAAATATAATTGGTCGCAATCAGGTAGATAATGCGGGTCGGTGCCATACCATACACCTGTTTCTGCAAAATATGACGAATACGCTCTTTATCATCCGGATATGAGGCTTTGATTGCTTCGCTGCGGTATAAGCGTTTTACAATCTCCGTAATGTAAAGCCCTGACTTCATGTAAAGGTCTGCAAATGTTTTATCTGGATCATCAAAGCACCCGGGATTGTTTCTTTCCAGTTCATCTACCATTTTTGCAACTACCCATTTAGGAGTGAAGATTTGGTTGGTTTTCTGTGGCGGTATGTAATCGAAAATATCTTCTTCCAAAGATTCATCAAAATAATTTGCCAGCTGTTGCTTCTTTTTCCAAAACTCCTCTATGGAATCATTAAAAACCACTTCATCAAACAAATGCCCCTCAAAATACTCCATCTTTCCGTTTTCAGGATTTTCATACTCACCACCGTCACGCAAAAAGCGGAAGTCCCCTTCTGTAATTCCTGTCACTTCCAGAAATACGTCATCCTCCGTATAATCGTCAAAATTAGCCAGTGTCAGTTTCCCGTCGCCATAAGCCATGATAAAGCTGGGAATCGTTCGGGAAAATCCGCGCAAATGCGCCCGCACTTCTTCCTCCACACTGCTCTTTTCCTGCTCTGCTTTGTTCCTTTCTAATTGCTCCACCAGCTCTTTCGGCTTATCTTCTATGGTTTTCTGGACATTCTCCTCTATTGTCTTTACAAAAACCGCCATTGCATCAGCCATATCCTGCCGAAATTCCTGTTCCGCTGCCTTAACTTCTTGTTCTGATTCTGCCTCTTTCTGTTTTTGCTCAAATTCGGCTTTAGCTATCGCTGCCTGCTGTTTATAGTCTCCCTGAATTTTTTCAAAAGAACGCTCGATCTCCCGGTTTACCTGTTTCTCTAAACGGTTCTGCACACCCTTCTTTACCTCATATTCACTGATAACGGGAGCAAGCACATTCTCTTTAATACTATCCTTTACAGTATCTACCAATGCTTCTACCTGTTTGTCCACATCATAAGTTCCACTTTCTGCAAAGCTGTCTACCCGTGACCGGACATCCTGTGCAAACTCTTCATATACTTTTGCACCAAATAAATCCTGCGTCTTTCCAATCACAATTTCTTTCGGAATTTCCACCTCGCCGTTCTCATCCACAGTTACATTAGACATGCTATCCAATACATCCTGCCTTCCCTTTGGAGCTTCCTCATGAGCAGGCGTTAGTTTTTCCACAATCTCTTTTACTACATTGGGCGCACCGAATATATTGCCGATATTTTGAAACAAAAAATTGGACAGAAAGCCCCGTCTGACAACTTCCTGACTTTTAATCTTTCTCGGAATAGACAAAACGGCCACCGCATCCAGTTCTTCCATCGTTCCTTCTTCGTCTTCTCCAAGCACCGGAAAGAAATTAAGAAGACGTTTGATATTATCTTTTCGCTCATCACCCGTTCCACGTCCACTGACGGTATCTGGTGATAAATTATTCGCAAATTCATCAAAAATAATCAGAGTACGTGCCGGATCAAAATCAAAAATATAAGCGGTTTCCTTACGGTAACGCTGTCCATTTCTAGTCAATACGCAGGGATTCTGCGCCCGAAATGCTGCCTGCATATAAGAAGACGGGCTTTTCATATTGCACAGCATAAGCACACCGCTCCACTCCGGTACTGTCACTCCTACGGTAAGCTGACCAACACTCAACGTAATCGTCTTATCATATTCTGCAATTGCAGACTTTACCTTTTCGTAAGATTTCTTGTTTTCTTCCTCTGAACTTAATTTCCCATCTCCTGCTGCCAAAACAATATGGTACTCTCCAAACACCGCATCTTCTTTTAAAAGTTTTGCCAGTGCCTTTGCACTGCTGACACGATTTAAAATCCACAGTGTATGGGACAATTCCTCTCTCAATTCCGGTGTGGAAAATGGATATCTTTCCTGTGTATTCAAAGCATGGAGGAATTTACGAATCTCCTCCTCATGAATCAATTTGCCGCTTTCACTGGTCATGAAAAATTCATTTAAATCAAAGGCAAAGTCCATACTCCCTTCCTCATCCGGCAGATCCAACCCTTTTCGTATCTTATCATAAATCATATTGGACAACTGATAAGTATACATCGTAAGTCTTGGCAGAGCCTCATAGGGGTTATAATCGTCCTTGTCCCATTTCTCCTTCGCCTCCTGCTCATCCGCATAAGACCAGTTAAAAATCTGATTTGGTGCAAACTGCTCATTTGCCAATGCCTTAAATGGAGTGCCTGATAAATAGAGCGTATATTTTCGGGTAATGTTAGAAAACGCTCTGTCCGTTCTTATCGTGTCAACGCCTTCCTGCGCTTCATCTACAATCAACAGGTCAAACTCCAAATCACTCATCCACTTTAGTTTTTTGTAGTCCCCGCCAAAATAAACGGAACCCTTTAATCCCTGCAGAGACTCAAACGCAACCATCCCCTTTTGCTCCACATTTCCAAAGGGCATCATGGCTTTTGTATATTCCTCTCTGGTCATAACTCCTGGCTTATCTTTTAATGTATCTGTCTCTGACACAAAACACAATTTATCCCTCCATGCAATAAACCTACGGAAATCATCTGCCCATGAATTTGCGATACTTGGCCTGTTTGTAACAATAAGCACTTTTGTAAAACCCATCTCGCAAACTAAATCATAGGATGCCAATGTCTTGCCAAATCTCGGCTTGGCATTCCACAAAAACTCAGAGCCGCCATTTTCAAAATATTCTTTTGTCATCGTGACAGCTTCTCTTTGTTCCTTTCGCAAAGTATAGGTACATCTTTCTTCACTTTGTTCTATCCTTTCCCGTCTGGAAAAACGGTTAAAATAATTCTGAGAATCCCGACCGTCAATTTTAAACCACTCCGTCCTCTTCTCACGCTCTATTTTTGCATCAGACTCTAAATAAGCATGAAATTCCCGGTCTGTAAAATACTCCCCGGAGCCATCCTTAAACATGGCATTATCCTGCCATGCCAGTTCCCATTTTACCCCTACCGTATGTACCTGCTGATGGATTCTCTGCGATACCGTCTGCTTTTCTGTGTACCCAATCTTGGTCCACCCCTCATGGTAAGTTACTCCCGGTGTGTTATAAGCATAAATCATTGGAACCACATGGGTAAAGGACTGAATTTTCGTTGTGTTGCTCATATCATTCCATCTCCTTTACGTGTGATTCAATAAAATCTATCTCTTGTTGGTCTAAACCATATTTCTTATATAATTGTGCATCTATCTCCCGAATAGATTTTGACCAGTCAATGTCTGAGGAGTCTGTAAAATTTTGTAAGGGAACCATTCTCCATACAGGTTTATTTCCATTCTGCGTTACTTTCAAAACACTTAACAAAGTTCGTGTAAACTTAGTCTTAATGTATTTTCCTACTGCCTCCGCTTCACTCTTAGTGTCAAATTTCCCAATACTAATAAAAGTCTCTGTCGCACCAACTCCGGGTTTTTCGACTACAGGTTCACTCATTCGCTCACCAAATTCCCCACTTCCGTTTGCTTGTGCAACATACAATTTATAAAAATCAAGATTGTCAACTCGCTTCACATAATCTCGTCGAATATATTTATAGACACGTTTCCCATTCTCACGCCCCAAAATTTGAATATAATCATTTTCATCATCTGGTTTGATATCGAAAAAAATGTCTGGCAATCGTTGTACTATATTTGAAGACATATCATAAGCATGTCCAACACTTAATTTACTAATCGCATCCGGATAATCCGCATGCATCTTATCAGTAAGTCGATAAGATGTTCTCGAATAAACTATATCCATCAATGTTTGAAACGATGATGAATGGAATACTTTCTGTAATATAGCATTAACCTCTGGAAACTTGGTAAATGCTTGAATTGCACCATATGATTCAGAGGTATTCCTATATGTAATTGCAACACCGCCCCTTAACGGTGTAGTAAGAGACGGGAAAATTTTATTTCCGTCCTCTTCATAATAAAGAACTTTAAAATGTTCATCTTGAAGCATTTTTTCATTCCATGCTTTCGGTGTCGAACCCGCATTAAACAAAAATCGTGCCGGATGAATCAACTCTACTACATTACCAATTTTATAACATGCATCCATAAACCTATCATAAATTGGTGGTGCATAATTCCTCATTTCTCCATTAGATTCATCCTGGTATGGCGGATTGCCAATAATAAAATCAAACTTCATAGTATCTTATCCCTTTCTCTGTAATGATAAAAACTCTATACTGGAACCTTTCCCTCGCCAATCAAAAATGCGGCAGAGCGGTTGAATATCCTCTTTTTCGCTTTCCGTACCCATTCCCAACAGTTCCCTCAAATCCATTTGATGGTATGTCTCTTCTGCTTTACAATACGGAACCGTCCCTGTCAAACCATCCATCTGCCATATGTTCCAGACGATCACTTTCGTAATTTTTCGATATTCTTCAGCAGACGGTTTTCGTTGCCATCTATCCTGCAGATATTCCTCAAAAGTCATTAACAGATTGACACGCGCGATCAGTAGATTATCCCCTTGAAATTCATATCCATAAGTAGCTTGAAAAGCTCTCTCTGCCCACCAAAACCATTCTGTTTCCGTATTTGTATTTTCATTCACTACCCTAAGTTTCCGATCTAATATCCCGATACGCTTTGCTACCGGAATCATTTCTCCTGTCTCCACATCATATCTGCTGACAAGATAAGGAGCTTCCCCACAGGTAATTTCTAATCTTCTGGAATCCACATAACGTTTCCATCCATTTTCCTCTTGAAAGATTACCCGTTCAGTCGGCTTCCCGTCTTTTTGAAAAATATCTTTCCTACCAAACCATACTTCGTCTGCATAATTATTCATCTTGTCGCAAACCCACAACGGGGTAAATACTTCGGCATGCTGTCTGGTTCGCTCTGTCTGCTGCTCCATTGCTTTACGGGCACGTGTCTTTATCACTCCTGCATTACTGCCCGTTATCAATTCCGAAGTAATTTCTTCATTACGTTCATATTTCGTCCCTAAAACACTATGTGCATCCGTAGCCCACATAATATTTCGTTTTGTGGTCTTATCCACCAACAATTTGTCAAGCATTCCTAATGCCTGTATCTTTAAAATATCGTCTTGAATATTTGTAATCACGGGATACACCCCTTTCAATACTGCATATTACTTAGACAATTGCGAAGCCAATAAACTTTCTGAATATTCTCACAGTTTAGAGTTTCTCAATTTCCTACTATATCTAAAACTATCCAATCACAGCATACCAACAACGTAATACAAAAGCAATACAATTCTTGCTTTTACAAGTTTCTTTGCAATAATGACCTCTACTGACTTCTGTGCGTTCAGCACTACTTTAAGTAATCCCCGGGCGCACCACGACAAAAACGCCCTTAACCATGAGTTTCTACTCACGGCTAAAGGCATTATAATATGGGTTACTTCCAAGTATTTCCATCCTATTCTGACTCAATCTTACGAATTTCCTTCGTCCGAATCTCCTTACAAACTGCATCTATGAATTCCTGCAGATCTTTTTGCCCTTCATCACCGAGGAACCGGCTTCTTACGGATACCTTACCGTCCTGCTCTTCCTTCTCCCCGACTACCAACATATACGGAACTCGCGCCAGCCTCGTCTCTCGAATCTTATACCCGATTTTCTCCGACCGGCTGTCGACGGTACAAAGAATTCCATTGGCTTTCAACTCTTTCTCCACTTTCTGGGCATATTCCAGATATTTATCTGAGATCGGCAGTACGCGAACCTGCTCCGGACACAGCCATGTCGGGAACATCCCAGCGTATTTTTCAATCAGCCATGCCAACGTCCTTTCATAACAGCCCATAGAAGTTCTATGAATAATATAGGGCCGCACTTTATCCCCATTCTGATCAATATAATACATATCGAACTGCTCTGCCAGAAGCGCATCCCACTGAATGGTAATCATCGTATCCTCTTTACCATATACATTTTTGGCGTTAATGTCTACCTTCGGCCCGTAAAATGCTGCTTCCCCAACGTCCTCCACGAATGGAATGTCCAATTCTATCAGAATCTCCCGAATATGACGTTCGGTCTCCTCCCATACTTCCGGCTCTCCGATATATTTTTCCCGATTATTCGGGTCCCATTTCGACAGATGATAGGTGACATCCTCTTCCACACCTAAGGTCGTCAGACAATGTTTGGCCAACGCCAGACATCCTTTGAATTCCTCTACCATTTGGTCCGGCCGAACAATCAAATGGCCCTCTGAGATCGTGAACTGACGCACACGAGTCAAGCCATGCATTTCCCCCGACTCTTCATTTCGGAATAACGTGGAAGTCTCGCCATAGCGAAGCGGCAGATCCCGATAAGACTTCTGACTTGCTTTATACACATAATATTGGAATGGACAGGTCATCGGCCGAAGCGCAAACACTTCTTTGTCCTTCTCCTCATCCCCCAACACAAACATTCCATCCTTATAGTGATCCCAATGTCCAGAAAGCTTATACAGGTCACTCTTTGCCATCAGCGGCGTCTTCGTACGAATGTAACCCCAATTCTGATCCTCCTCATCCTCAATCCATCTTTGAAGCGTCTGAATGATCTTAGCTCCCTTCGGCATCAGAAGCGGCAGCCCCTGTCCGATCACATCCACTGTGGTAAACAGTTCCATCTCCCGACCAAGTTTATTGTGATCACGCTTTTTAATATCCTCCAAATGCTGCAAATATGCATTCAACTCGTCCTTCGTCTGAAAAGCGCTTCCATAAATCCTCTGCAGCATCGCTTTGTTGGAATCTCCACGCCAGTATGCGCCCGAGGAAGACGTCAACTTAAATGCTTTGATTCCCTTCGTACTCATCAGATGTGGTCCGGCACACAGATCTACAAAATCGCCTTGGCTATAGAAGGAAATCACCGAGTCTTCCGGAAGATCCTGTATCAATTCCACTTTATAAGGCTCATTTCTGTCTTTCATAAACTGAATTGCTTCCTCCCGAGGAAGCGTAAACTTCTCCAGCTTTGCACCTTTTTTGATAATCTTTTTCATTTCCTTCTCAATCTGATCCAGGTCTTCCCTGGTAAATGGCTCTGCGTCAAAATCATAGTAATAACCGGTATCAATCGCCGGACCAATCGCAAGCTTCACATCTGGATACAAATTCTTGACCGCTTCCGCTAATACATGGGAACAGGTATGGCGTACCACACGAAGTCCAGCTTCGTCTCTTGCTGTCAGAATATTTAGCGTGGCGTCCTGGTCGATCACAGTCCTCAGATCCACAACTTCCCCGTTCACCTCGCCGGCACATGCTGCCCTTGCCAGCCCTTCGCTAATATCGTACGCAATATCAATCACCGATTTACTCTCCGCATATTCTTTTACGGAACCATCTTTCAATGTAATCTTCATTCTTTCCTCCATTCCGTGCGCATTTCGCAGCACAAACAAATATGCCTTTTCAGATACCAAAAATCCCTGAACAGCCAAAAACTGCTCAGGGACGATAGACAATATACCGCGGTTCCACCCTACTTGTAGAAACTACCACTCATTCGACGATAACGGTGTCAGCCGGACTCTATAAAAGCCGCTCCAGGGTGGTCTTCAAATGGTTCCCCATAAAATGCTTTCACCAGATGCATTTCTCTCTGCATGGTTTCCTCATCCTACTCTTCCTGTCTTCGCGTTAAACCTATCCTTCATTTCTTCCTAAAATTATAACCGTTTTTATACCAATGTCAAGCCCAAATTCTACATTGCCAAAAAATCACGAAGGATATCCGGCTCCGATAGAATGGACCAGCCGATCACCCCGATTCCAGCCAAAAGAAAAAATATAGAACAACCAATCAATACCAGTATGATCCACGGCTTCCCGGTTGGAAACAATTTGGTACGATAACCCGGAATCTCTTTGTGGAGCAGATAATTTCCTATATATAGAAAAAATGGAATCAACGTGCCATAACACAAGTAAACTCCCACCGATAAGAAAGGCAGCGCATCCAGCGACATTCCTTGCACTGTTCCCATCTCCATCTGCGCATAGAAATCTTTCATGGCATAAGACATCATCACTGGAATCGCATTGTTGATACAGTGGAATAATCCATTATATACCATATTCTCCGATTCCATCAAAATATATCCTAACATAACACCCAGTATTGCAGTTGGAAAAAAGCGCAGCAGATTGCCATGAAAGATTCCGAAAATCATTCCTGTGATCAAAATCACGGACCATTTTCTCCCGGACGACAAATTATAATATCTCCCTCGTTTTTTGCCAGGTTCTCTTCCTAGCAAAGGTTTCCCTTCTGCACAGCAAAGACTATTCAGCAATACGCCTCGAAAAACAGCTTCCTCACAAATTGCCGGCAAAATCGCGACAATAAAGAACAAGACCGGAAACGGCACGCTCAGAAAGGCGGAAAGAAGCCCACCACTGACGGAAGCCATTTCCTGTGGAAACAAAAACGTCAAGATTAACGTTACAATCATTACACCCAGATAAGATGCAAGCCACAGTATCACGGTTCCCGCTACCCCAGAAAACGTAGGCCTCCTGACGGGAAATACTTCCCTCACATCTGCCCCTGCCCCTCTGACAATCAGCACAGATGCCCCCAGCATAAGCAGTTCATCCACACCCGTACCATATAATCCTAAAATTCTTCCGACCGGTGAAAACCAGACGAGCAAACCGGTCGCCGCAAGCGCCAAAATTCCATGATAGCTCCGTAATTTTTTGTAATATTTCGGCGTATGAAGCGCAGCGGATGCCGTTTCATATGCAGTTCCTTCCTCTAAATTCTCATCCCTCGACTTCTCCTCCATTCATGTCTCCTTTCATGCACGGAAACACAATCTCTACTTTAAATAAATCTGCGTCAGTGGACACCTTCAAATCTCCACCCTGAAGCTCCGTAAAACTTTTTGCAATTGCGAGCCCCAACCCACTTCCTTCCGTGTTCCGGGACACATCTCCGCGAACGAAGCGATCCGTAATTTCTTCTGTATTAAAATTCAATTCTGCCGCCGACACATTTTTCATCATAATGTGGACCTTATCGTTCATTTGCTTCATTTCCACATAAACTCTTGTATGCGGCATCGCATATTTTGTAATATTCACAATCAAATTCTCGAAAATCCGATATGTCTTCTGACTGTCCAGCCAGAGTATGAGCTTTTCCTCCGGCAGTCTCCACTTAAAGTCAAGATTGGCCTCTTTTATTTTACCATCATACTCCAAGCCAACCTGTTTTAACAAGCCCACAATATCAACTTTCATGAAATTCATCGTTACATTTCGACTGGAAGCCTTGCTGATCTCAAACAAATCTTCTATCAAAACTTTCAGACGAAGGGATTTTCGCTCCAGCACCTCAATATACTCTTGTTGCTTTTCTTCATTCTTTTCTTGCTTTAACAGATCAATGTAGGTGATAATCGCTGTAAGAGGTGTCTTTAAATCATGGGACACATTGGTGACCAATTCCGTTTTCATTCGTTCACTTTTTACTTCTTCTTCCACCGCCTTTTTCAGGCCGCTTTGAATTCTGGCAAGCTCTTCCCCCACCGGATTAAATACGCCATAGTCTGACTCCAGCAAAATATCCAGATTTCCATTTGCCAACATCCCGGTATCTTTCAACAACGTCCGATACTGTCCCTGTAAATCCGCAAAATATTTCCGCAGAAACAAAAACAATACTACAGAGTAAATAATCAGTGCAACCGATTTATAATACCAGAAAAAACTGATCACAGAAAATGCGATAAAATTTAATATAACAATTTTCAGAATCGTTCGATTCATCTGATCCTGAAAATTCAAATGAAGAAGCCCTTCATATGTTTTCACACAAAAGTCCTTACACATATTTCCATATTTCCGGAGCCTCTGCATCAAACCTCCTGCACCTATTTTCATTTTCCTTTCATATTGTTTCCTCCGTTCTATTCCCCACAGACATCCACGCACCAACCAGGAACGTTCAATAAAATACGCTTTCTTCATGACAAACATTGCCCTCAGACAAGTCACGCTCCAATACATTACTGCAAAAATGAGAAACCACATCAGAACATTCAGTTCCTTGCTCATAAAATATGCGGACTCTTCATTCAGTCCCAATACCGTCAAAGAATTTGCCAGAGAACGATCTAATGTACTCCACACCACCTGCGCATATAGAGTATTCAAACCAATTACAACACCTATCACGCATAGCACTATCTCCAGCGGAACCTGGAATATCTTCTGTTCTCCCATACCCCATTTCTTGTAATGTGGAATCAGCAATGCAGCCAAAATCACAATCAGAAAAAATGTAAATTCCACTCCTTGGTATACGCTTCCGTCAGCCAAATTCAATGCATTGATGTGCCTTAAATAACTGCCATAATTATAATTTGACCAGTACGCATCCATATTATCTTGCGTAATCCCATAAATCATCATCACCTCGCCAGGTATTGACAGATTCTGCCAATAATCCTGCGACCGATATCTGTCCAGCAACGTTCGTTCCAGCTCATATTGAGTCAACTCATTGGGCACTGTCCCATCCACCTGCACATCATCCAACTCTCCATCCGCGGCAAACAGATATTTTACTCGCAGCGCATATTCACTGTTCTTCTGCACCAACTTACGCTGTACAGCGTCATCCGCTGAATTCAGTAACGCTTCTCCCTCCCAACTGAACACTTCGTAATCCAAATATTTTCTGAGAAGAAAAAACTCATCACCGCCATACTCCTCCTGCACATCCACACGGTCTGTCTCACCGGATATTTCATTATATAAAATATAATTCCCTTCATTCAAAGGCTCACTGATATCGGAAAGCATCTCGATATTTTCCTGCTTTCCCTTCAGTAAATCCTGAATTTCAGTCCCAATCAAAGAATAGCTGAGCACCATTCCAATCGCGCAAATCAATAAAATACATATAACCAGAATCCATCCCATCTTACGGTTGTTTTTCAATTTTGTATCCAACACCCCACACCACCTTTAAATATTTCGGATTTTTCGGATCTAATTCTATTTTCTCGCGGATATTTCGTACATGTACCATAATCGTATCAGTGCTAATCGCTTTTTCCTGCCATACTCTTTCATAGATTTCCTCTGCGGAAAAGACACGCCCCGGGTTCTTGGCAAGAAGCAATAAGATCTTATACTCAATTGGCGTCATTTTCACAGGAACTCCATCCATAAAGACTTCCACTGTATCTTCATTAATTTCCAGCCCACCAATCACATGCACATTTTCCTTGGGCTCCAATCTCTCCAAAAATTTTCGATATCTGCGAAGTTGTGAGTTCACCCTGGCCATTAACTCCATCGGAGTAAAAGGTTTTGTCACATAATCATCCGCCCCAATGTTTAATCCCGTAATCTTATCTACTTCCTCAGATTTCGCAGAAAGCATAATAATCGGAAAGTCATACTTTTCTCGAATTTTCATCGTCATGCGGATTCCATCCATCCTGGGCATCATAATATCTACGATTGCGAGATGAATCTCTTCTTTCTCTGCAATCTGCAACCCTTCAATTCCATCGGCGGCTTGAAACACTTCATAGCCTTGGCTTTTCAGATAGATCTGAATTCCTTCCCGAATCTCTTTATCGTCTTCTACAACTAATATGTGATTTATCTCCATGATACTCATCTCCCTTGCTGTTTTCCCAGGCGGCCTGTTACCATTGATCTTGACTCCAACATTTGACCTTAAGTATATCATATCTGAGAGTTCTAAAGGAGACGATGATAAGAATCCAAAGAATTTCTTAAGATTAAGAATTGCACTCTCAGAAATTTATGGTATAATAAAAAAGTATGGTTTGTACAAATTATTTGCCGGTACTGTGCTACATTTATTTTTATACCGTTGTTTTTGTACAATTCATTTCCAGGAGATGTACTCAAGTGGTCGTAAGAGGTCGCACTCGAAATGCGATAGGTCCGCAAGGGCGCGTGGGTTCGACTCCCACCATCTCCGGTTTTTGACCGGAAGGCGAAAATACGAAAAATGCCAGAGAATCGCTTAAAATAAAGGTTCTCTGGCATTTTATATTTTAGAGATATTCTGATTCTTGTTTATTGCTTTTCCACAAATACGTCTTTGCCAAGGCCACACACTGGACAAACCCAATCTTCCGGCAAATCCTCAAATGCTGTGCCGGGAGCAACACCCTGATCTGGATCACCAACAGCCGGATCATACACGTAACCACAAGGCTCACATACATATTTCTGCATAACTTCACCTCCTTAATCACATTCTTCTCTATTGGCGCCATGCTGCATACCATCAAAAAATGTCTCGTTCTTTACAAAATAGCGCCAATTACTTCCACTCCAATCGGAATCAGAAGTGCAGGCAGCATATTGCCTACTTTTATTATTTTCCCAAAAGTTGTATTTATTCCCACACAAAAAATCAAAGCAGATCCCACAAAAGACAGTTGTTCAATCAATTCTGGATGAATAAAAGAACCACACAAAGCAGCAATTACTGTGATCGCACCCTGATAAATAAAAATAGGAATCGCCGAAAAAATGGTTCCTTTCCCATAAATGGATGTATTTACCATCACAATCATAGCGTCCAACACTGCTTTTGCCACCAACGTAGACGGATCTCCATTCAATCCATCCTGAATGGCTCCAACGATTGCCATTGCTCCGATACAGATAATCAAAGAAGTGTTTACAAATCCATCCACGAATGTTGTATCCTTCTCCGAGTGCACCAATCGCTTCAAGCGCTCTCCAATTCTCTCCACTCCATCTTCAATACCGGCAATCTCCCCCAACAATGCGCCGATCAAAAGTGAAAAAATCAAAAGCATTGTTCCACGTGTCTCAATCGCATTGTGATCAATGACTAACATATATTTCAGAGTTCCTGACATACCAATGAACAGAACCGCGATTCCGCTCGCCTTCATCATAATATCTTGAAACGATTCTTTTAACCCTTTTTTAAAAAATAAACCCAACAAACCGCCGCCAATCACGGCGACGGTATTGATCAACGTTCCAGACGCAAACATAATATCTTTCTCCGATTCTTCTAAGAGATATCCTCCAATTATACTAAAAAATGTCCTTTTTCAATTATCATTCTGTCATCCAAATACAGTGTCGGTTCCAGAATAATACCATCCATATGGCATTCTGCTTTATTGACGCCTCCAAAAGAATTGTTGGTACCAAACGCAATATGCACGGTTCCATAAACTTTCTCATCTTCCAGAATCACCCCATTTAAAATCGCCGCTTCATTGGTTCCAATTCCCAACTCACAAAGAGTCGCATTGGCGTCGTTTTTCAGAAGAACTTCCAAATTCTCACTCTTTTCACCTTCCACACTCTTTAACTTTCCTTTGGAAATCACCATATAAAGAGGCTGTTCCAATTTCCCAATTCCAACCATGGAACCGTCGACGATCATTTCTCCGTCTGAACCATCTTCCAACGGCGCAATATAGGCTTCCCCGGATGGAAGATTCCCACATTTTCCGGACTCTTTATACACGCCAGGGCTTGCCACTCCATCACGTCCTTTCAAAGAAAGGGTCAATACTTTCCCTTCCTTTTCAATGCGGGCAGTCTCCGCTTTTGTAAGCATTTCCGTTACCTTTGCCGTCAATTTCTCTACTTCATCATAACGAGCCGTCATTGCGCCTTTCTCAAACATTTCCTGAGTAATCCCAGGCATGGTCGCCACCCTTGTCCCGTTCTTTGCAGCTTCAATCCTGGCATTTGTATGCGTCAAAGATTTTTCTGTCGGTATAATCGCAACGTCTGCCGTTTTCATTGCTTCGGCGACGACCGCTGGCGGTTCTTCACCGCTGAGTTCTCTCTCCTTCATAACAAGCAGAAGACCTTCACAACCCAGATTACCGGCCGCCCGATAGATCGCTTCTCCAATTGTTTTGCGGCTGTCATCCGTCACCACCAGCACTTCTTCTCCAGCCTTTACTCCAAGACAGGAAATCAGTACATTCTCCGCAATTTTCACTAGATCATTCATTGTATGCTATCCTCTTTTCCATAAGAAACCTTGATTCCATGCCGCCTGTTCAGCAGCAGATTTTTATAGTAAATCTGTATCTGTCAGTTCTGACACCACTCTCGCCAGAAGAGTCCTTGGAAGTACCACAAGCTTACCCGTTTTCTGTGCAAACATGTCTTTCATTTTCTGGCTATAACCCATACAATCCATCACAATCAAATCCGCATCTTCTTTTGCTGCTTCTTCCGCAGCTCTCTCCAATGATTCCCAATCTCCATAAGGCGAAGCAGCGATAGATTTGACCTTCCTGACATACTGACTCCACTTTTCTTCCGTCTGTTCCACTTGCAGCGGCGAAGGTGTTATACATACGATATTAGATTGTTTTGTCATCAGTGGCACCAGACGATCCAGAATATTACAGGGATAAATCAACGGAATCTTCTTTGCGGTAAGCGTCTCTGGAAATACCCCTGTGCAAAACATCATAATCAACTTGCAACCTTCTTCTTCCATCCGATCAATTGCCGTCTGAAGCCTCGGCAGTATATGCTTTTCTGCAAATGTCATCGAACTCCCGTCCACCAACCTGGATACCAACACGTAGTCTCCATCCTGTGGCGCAAATTTCTGGATTTCTTCTCTAGTCAGTCCATCCAGGCCGCCAGCCTGAAGAAGTTCTATTTTCTCATCAAAAAGGCACATAATATCCGGCGTGATATCAACCCTCGGAGCCTGTCCGATTGTAATCGCTCCTATTTTCATGGATTCCCCTCCTATTCCTCGCCAAGCGTCTGCAAATGTTCCATCGAACCATACAGCTTTTGTAGGCGTGCGTACTCCTCCTTGTCATAGAACTGGCACTGTCCGCGTCCAAACGCTTTCGCCACTTCCAGCATAAACCGAGCTGCCTCCTCTACATCTGTCGCATGAGTCGCACCTGTCGCGCATCCTGGCACCATCGTTTCTGCTGTAATTGCAATTCCAACCACCGGCGCTTTTGTCGCCGTACAAGGCTGTAACACACTGTTTAAATGGTGTACATCATTTCCATAAGGCGTGATATCCTGCGTTGCAAGCGGAAATACATAGGGAAGCTTGCCCGTCGTAATTTGCATCAAATCCAACAAATCCTCAGATGTTCGCAGAATCCACCCTTCTTTCACGGTCGGAGAGATTGCAAATCCTCTGGTATTGATCACTCGGTTTCCTTTCGTAGTATCTACAGACAGAATCGCGTCCAAATCATCGGATACCTCTTCCTTATTTACCTGCGCCATTTCTACTGGAGAACCCATAAATGGAACCGGATCGTGCGGAGCCGTCGGTGCATGCGGACAGATATGCGTGGAAATGAATACATCACCATCCAGCAAATCGCCTTTATTTTGCATGTCCAATATTTTAGCCGCAAGCGCGACTGCTGCAAGTGCACCGTCTCCATCTGAGACGAAACCGATTCTCTCTGGACGCGCGCCGATCCCTCCCAGACGTCCCAATAAACCGATCGTCGGTGCATCTCCACCTTTTGTCTTTCCATTTGTTCCAGGAATGCGAACTTTCAACATATCCGTACTCCCTTGCGGCCCTTTCAATTCATAGACAGTAATATTAGCATCCGGCTGAATCGTTCTCAGATATTCTTCCACTTTCTTTCCCGTAACATACGTACTATCCAACACCTCGTAAGCTTCCATAATCTGTTTCATCAACATTGTCATTTCCTCCTCTACCTTTTTATAAATATTTGGTCAATTCCTTCTGAATCACATCTTCCGCCGCTTTCAACAGCTCCGGTGCAAACATCGTCGGTGATAGTCTTAAATTCTTTTTTCCTGTCGCGATCACATAGACATCCAGACCATCTTCCATCATAGCCGTCGTCACCGGTTCTCCCGTCTGAGCGTCAATCGTCATAATCAAATCTGGAAACGTTGCGATCCGTTTTCCATCTTTCTCCGCCGTCATATACTCATTCCAAAATGTCAACTCACAACCATCCACCGTCGCATAGCCCACATCAAATCCACCTGTCGTCTCGATTCCAAAATTCTCCACAATTCCTCTGACCAACACTCTTCCTTGCAGAAAGTCGCACACGCTCTCCACAGCTTTCTCTACAGATGTTTTCAGGCCCTCGCAAAAAGCTCTCCCGGTTTCAATCGCAAAACTTACTCCACCTAACGCACAATTCTCCTTTGCATAAGCCACTGTCACAGGATTACGCGCCACTGTCACCATTCCTCCAGCTTCGATGGACGCCTGACGAATCATTTTTGCCGTATGGTCGATCGTTCCCTCAAAGAATCCTTCCACATGATTACCCGTCTGCGGATCCCCTCCCGCACAGGCTTGCACGGATCTATAATCTGGCCGTTTATGCAGATTCATACTTCCCATCACACCGGTCGGATGCGCACGGCCATTACACGGTGCATCCACTACAGGAAGCCCAAGAACCGCCGCCTGCAGCCATCCATTCACAGTTGCCTCTCCCCCCTGCTCATTCGTAATCATACCAGCAATCTTAAAATCACAATTTTTTTGAAGTATCTCCACCGTCTTCACCAGATCTCTGGCCGTCATGTACTGCTTTGGCGCATTTGGTGCTCCCACCAAAGATGCTGTCAGGAGAATATCATCTTCCTTGAGCGTCTCCACAGGTATCAACTGCAAATCCGCATACTGCACCGCAATCTCTGCATATTTCCGGCCTTTTTTGGCGTCGCCTCCTCCTCCGCCTCCTAAAATTGTTCCGCCGATCAAAGCTTCATCTAAAATTCCTTTCGTCAGACGCATTCCTTCCGTTTTCAATGAAAATTCCTCCTCTTTTGGTACATTTAATGAAAAACGGGGCTGCAGCCCCTTCCCATTCTCACTACTTTTACATAGAGCTATTATACCATCCCATTTAGAAAGAGACAATCAAAAACAAAACTGGAATCGTGATCATACACAACAACGTGGTAGTGACTACGACTGCGGAAGCATACTCTTCATCCAGATAATATTGCCCCGCAATCATACAGGAAGTGGTCATAGAAGGAGCCGCACAAATCAGCATTAACAGTAGACTTTCCATATGCGGCAAAAAGAATGATATCAATCTGTACACCAAAAGGGGAACTAACAAAAGTTTAGAAAAAGACAGAAATAAAATCGACTTATATCTCAACAGTTCTCTAAAATCCATAAAGCCTAAATTACATCCCAGATAGATCAAACCCCAGCTATAACTAGTGGAACCCACAGAATCTATCACACTCATCAAGGCTCCTGGAACAGACACATGAAAAGAAGTGATAAAGAGAGCGACAAGTATCGAAATAAAAATAGGATTCAATACAATTTTTTTCCAAGGGTTATCCTTTTGCCCTACTCCCTGCGTGAACAAGACAAAACCCAATGTCCAGACGATTGTCGTATCTACCACCGAACAAATCGGTATGTAACGGCTGCCACCTTCCTTTGCAAACAATGCCATAATCAACGGAATCACCAGGAAACCATAGTTTCCTCCCACCATACATCCACGATAGACATTTTTCATCGTTCCCTGCAATCGACAAAGTTTACTGCCTACAACTCCAACCACAGCCAATATCACATACATAGCCACCTGTGCGATCACTACATTGGAATACTGAATCAATGAGGAGAATGTCGTCTGATTTTCTACCACCAATGAAATCGTAAGCGCCGGCAGCACTACTTTAATTAAGAATCCGGAGATAGACGGCAGCGCGTCTTTTTTAATTACACCGAAACGCGCCGCCAAAACGCCAATTATCACCAATACCAAAAAACCAATCATCTTGGGAACGATGATCATAAAGTAATTCATCCGAGTACCTCCAACAATACTCCAAACAACACGGCAAAAGCGTATAACAACACTACCACCATACCATTTTCTCTTCTGTGATGATTCGTCTGAAACAATACCAAAAGTCCAAGCCCTGCTCCCGTACTCAAACCAGCGATAGCAGATGCAAAACTAATCATGTGCTGCATATACAGTTCCGTCAACAATACAGATGCCGCACAATTTGGAATCATTCCTATTAACGCCGCCCAAAAAGGCTGAAACACACTGTCTTTCCAGAGAAATGCCGCCAATCGGTCTACACCGACAAATGCAATTGCCATATTTAGTGCAACTGTAACAATCAATAAAAATCCAAAAATCTGCATCGTGTGCCGCAAAGCCGGTCTCAAAATCCCATGTGATTCATGACATCCACAATCCATACAAATCTCTTCAATATTGTGCTGTTCCATCATGTGTCCACTTCTTTTATAACGACGACTCAGAAAATCAACACAATAACCGGCAAGAACAGCAATCACGATTTTTACCCCCAGCAGCGGCAATATTACATTCTGCGAACCTGGATGCCCCAATAAGATCAACACCGCTTCATCCGAAGTTGCTATAAAAACCGATAAAAGTGTTCCTAATGTAACGACGCCACCACTATATAAACTCGCAGCAATAATCGAAAAGCCGCACTGTGGAATACATCCCAAAAGTGCGCCTACCAGCGGTCCTCCATATTGCACTTTGGACAACATTCGCTCCATTTTTTCTTGTGCATAATGCTCTATCGTTTCCAAAATCAAAAATGCCGCAAATAAAAACGGCAGCATTCTGACACAATCTAATATGGCATCTAAAACAATTTCATACAACACCCAAATACACTCCTGTTTTGAAAACTTTTAATGAATTTTTATTATAACTTAATTTTTCTGCTTTGTACAGCACTGGATTTTTCACATAAGATCATATATAATGAAAGTCTGCAATGATTTGCAACTATAAAAATGAAAGAAATGAGGATCAATTTATGTTAGATGCAATTATTTTTGACGTAGACGGAACCATCTGGGACTCTACCGAACAGGTATCGGAGGCATGGACAGAGACAGTCCAAAATCACGCTTCCAAGTCCTTTGTCATAACCCCGGAAGAGTTCCGGAAAACGTTCGGCAAAACAATGGATGTCTTCTGCTCCATGATTCTTGCCCCACTTTCTCCAGAAGAACAGTCCGTCATCAGTGATCTCGGACTGAAAAATGAAGTCACCTATTTGAAGAAGCATCCAGGTGTCCTGTATCCGGGCGTATATGAGACATTACAGCAACTTTCCAAGAAAGTACCGCTATATATTGTCAGCAACTGTCAATGTGGCTACGTTGAGACCTGTATTGAAACCACTGGTCTAAAACCATTTATTTCGGGACATCTGTGCAACGGCGAAACGGATTTACCAAAAGCGGAAACCCTTCACATGCTGATATCACGCTACGACCTGAAAGACGTCGTATATGTCGGCGATACCAGCGATGATGCAGGCCAATGCAAAAAGGCCGGCATTCCATTTGTCTGGGCTTCCTATGGATTTGGGCAGTATCCAGAAGCAGAACGTACTATACATTCTATGTCCGAACTCCCCGAAGTTCTTGGCCTTTAAGAATAGCTTCATTACCCGCGCGCAGCGCATGCATTACGGTGTGCCCTTTGGGTATACCCTAATTACCCGCGCGCAGCGCATGTATTACGGTGTGCCCTTTGGGTATACCTGAAAATATTATCCTATTTGGGATACTTTTCGATGATGAAAAATAAAAATTCTGTCTGGACTATTATCGTGAAGCAAAAGCTTCCATTGTACAAAAGTTCAGACAGATTTTTCATCTACTCATGAATAATTTTTTCAGATGATACCCGAGTCAAATTTGATTCCGTATATACTTCATATATTCCAGTATGATATCCAGTTCCGTATGCATATAAAGCATTCTGGCTCCAACGACATCTTCTATCTCATTTAGCACCATCTTTCCCCTATGAAACAAAAAATCAATTCCTACATAATCCAAATGCATTACTTTTGTGATTCTCTGTATCATATTCTGTATTTCTGCAGAAAATGCATATTCCGAAACGCAACCCCCCAGACTATAATTGCTGCGAAAATCATCTTTCGAAGTCCGAAGCATTGCTTTTAATGGACGCCCTCCCAAAACGTATACTCGCAAGTCCTTTCCCAGCTCTGAAGCCGGCTGCTGCAAAATCCACTTTTTGTCGGACAAATGGGTTTTCACCTGTCGTAACTGTTTTATGCTCTCCACCCAGAATACTTCCGTTCCTCCATGTCCACTGCAAGACTTTGCTATAGCAGGATAATGACACTCCTTTTCTGAGCACATTGTTCCAGATACCCAGGGCAACACAGGAAGCCCCAGATTTTGGGCAAACTCCAACGTCCGCTCTTTATCGTTACATATTCTGGTAACTTCCGAGGAGTTGAATACACGCACCCATTGAGTTTCAAACCAAAGAGCAAGATCATATTCCCGACTCCGATTGATCACAAAGTCCGGCATGGCTCCACTTTGCAGAGTATCCTTTGGGTAAATCTTTAAATATAATCGCATTCCCAACTTTTTTGCAGATTCCTGAAACAACTGAACCGCCCGCTTATTGTGTACATAGTCCTCTTCCCGATAGATTAGCCATCCTACCATAGTTTGCTTTTCCTCATTTTGCCGCGTCCGCCAAAGGAATCCCCTCTATATCGTCTTCTTAATATAAGAAATGATTGCATCCGCCACATTGATCCCTGTACAGTCATAAATATTTTTGAAGTGCGCATTGGAATTCACCTCGCAGAGAACGGGCTCTCCATTCTCTCCAAATAAAATATCCACCCCTGCAAAATCAAGCCCCAAAGCATCACATGCGGCTCGTGCCATTGTAACCTGCGACTCGTTCGGCTCATAGGCCCTCATACTTCCACCGTTTGTGATATTCGCTCGAAAATCATTCGGATTGTGCCGTTCCATACAAGCTACGGCCTGTCCTCCTACGATATGAATACGAATATCCCTTCCCCGAGAATGTTCTATATATTCCTGCAAAAGAAACGGTCGGTTTTTTAAACGGCCAACGATTTCTAATAAGTCGCTTCGATTCGCCACCAAATAAACCTGCTGCCCGAAGGAACCAAAACACTCCTTGACAATCAGTGGATAACCCAGTTCCTCGGCGGCTTCGATAAAAAATGCTGTCTTATCATAGCCATCTGCCGCAAATGTCTTCGGCGCAATCCAGGTCCTGGGCATACGAACTCCCGCGTTTTTCAAACCAATAAAACTCAGAGACTTGTCGTCGCACATCGCAATGCTTTTCGCCGAATTGAATAGCCGGAATCCATAAGCCTCCATCAAAAGCGCAAGCCGCACATCCTTATCCCAGAAAATCACAAAGTCCGGCTGCCTCATTTCCAGAAAGTCGCTACGACAGAAATGCTCCATCAACTCGATATTCGTCTTTTTGTCGATCTGACATCCCTGTCTATCTCCCGCCTCGCGAATCCACTGATATATTTCCAGAAATTTTGGATTTGTAATATAACCATTTACTACCAGCCAACCATAATGCATAGCGCCTTCCGCCTTTCCTTCTCACTTCACCAGAATATTTGGGGCTTCCCCATATCTAAAGGAAGCCCCAAATTTACACAAATGATCTTCTACAATCAGATCAAGTCCTGAACTGCTGCACGTTCAATTGTAATCCCTTTTTTGTACCGTTCAATAAAGACTTCAAAACCATCCACATCTTCTGCGACTGGTTCCATGCTTACGCCTTCGTCGCCATGGAATACTTTCTCCGACAGATAATGATCGAGTGTTTCTCCATCCTCTTTCTGAATCATGTACGCCGCTAACAAAGCCATGCCCCACGGGCCACCTTCGCCTGCAGTCTCCATAACGGAGATCGGCGTATTCATCGCCGCCGCCATCAACCGCTGTCCAACACCTTTGGTTTTAAATAATCCACCGTGTCCGTAGAGTTTATCAATCTCAACTTTTTCCCGCTTCGTCAGAATATCCATTCCCACTTTCAGCGCCCCCATCGCGGTATACAGATGGGTACGCATGAAATTCGCCAGCGTAAATTTACTTTCCGGAGAACGCACAAACAACGGCCTGCCTTCTTCCATACCCATGATAAATTCGCCGGAGAAGAATCCATAAGAAAGCAATCCGCCACAATCTGTATCGCCTTCCAGCGCCTTGTTGTAAAGTGTACCAAAGAGTTTGCCCATATCCACATCCATATCAAATGCTTCCGCAAATTCTTTAAACAGATTCACCCATGCATTCAAATCTGAGGTACAGTTATTGGCATGTACCATTGCTACGAGATCACCGACCGGTGTTGTAACCATATCAATCTCCGGATAGAAGCTGTCCAGGTCTTTCTCCAGAACCGCCATTCCGAAAATAGAAGTACCGGCGGATACATTTCCCGTGCGTCTCGCCACGCTGTTGGTAGCCACCATACCGGTTCCTGCGTCGCCTTCCGGCGGACAAACTGGTATTCCCGCTTGCAGCTTGCCGGAAACATCGAGAAGCTTTGCACCTTCCTCCGTCAACATACCTGCGGCTTCCCCTGCGGACAGCGCCTTTGGAAGAATCTCTTCGAGCTTCCAAGGATAATTTTTATCTGCAATCCTTGCGTCAAACTTCTCGATCATCTTCGCATCATAATTCTTTGTCGTCATGCCAATCGGGAACATACCGGATGCATCCCCGATGCCAAGAACTTTCTCCCCGGTCATCTTCCAGTGAATATAGCCAGCCAGTGTGGTGAAGAAGCGAATTTCGCCAACATGCTCTTCCTGATTCAAGATCGCCTGATACAGATGCGCAATGCTCCACCGTTCTGGGATATTATACTGGAACAGATCAATCAGCTCCTTTGCCGCCTGTCCGGTAATACTGTTCCTCCAGGTACGGAACGGAACCAGGAGATCCCCCGCATCATTGAACGCCATATATCCATGCATCATCGCACTAAAACCAATCGCACCGAACGTCGTAAGTTCTACATCATACTTTTTCTTGACGTCACAAACCAAATTGGAATAACTGTCCTGCAGGCCCGTCCAGATATCCTCCAGAGAATAGGTCCAGATTCCATTCTCCAGTCGATTCTCCCACTCATGATCTCCTGACGCAATTGGAATATGATTCTCATCTACCAACACCGCTTTGATACGCGTCGATCCAAATTCAATTCCAAGTGCGGTTTTTGCATTTAAAATGCTGATCTTTGCCGCTTCTACATTGATGCCCATTTTTCAAACCCTCCGTTTCGCCTTTCTTTCCATTATAGCCCATAAAAAAACATTTTTCTATACGAATCTAAAGGATTTTCGAAGTTCTTGTCTCTCTCTATCTCTATAAGTCATTGTAAATCCTAAGCTATGTTCCATATTTAAAATCTTATCTGCAATATCCATCACGCCAAAAGGATTGATATCCTCAATCACAACCAACGCATAACGATATCCCATATAAAACGCATACCTTAGAACCCCATAATTTTTTTCGTCATAAGTACAATATATCGTAATTACATGTTCCTGATACTCCTTCTCCAAATCTTCCATTAGTCTGTCAGATAGTTGATTAATCTCTATCTGACGATTATAATATTCTGTATGCTTTTTCATATGAGGCATCGTCAAAAGTTCATCACAAACAGACTTATCAAAAAACGCTTTCGTATTCTCAGATGTAAAGAATTGCTTAAATCCAGCATAAATCCCTCTCTTGAATCCAAATTCTACACTGTACTTCATATTTTCTGAGAAAAGGTTTTCTATAGTCTTCAAAAAATTATTTTGCTTGCTTGTAAGATTCGAATTTAATATCCTCTTACTCACCCAATATTCCTGTTCAATATCGTAAAATTCATCTCTTTTCAATTCTTTCAAGTAAGCTTTAAGAATTTTATTCATCATCTCATTAGAACTGATATTTTTTGTTAGTCTTTTTAATTCTTCCTCAATGTACATATCTTCCTCCTGCTACATATTCTACAAAAATTAAGCGTACTTTAATCTTTGAATTAGGGGCTAAATGAAAAAAAGATAAATAAATCGTAACTTAAATTCTTTCATAAGAGGTCGGTATGGAACAAAAAATCAAGCAGAAATTTTCTGTATCATTATTTCTCCCAGGGAAATACCGCTTTCAACAGTTTTGTCGTGTCTGACACCACCAAGTCTGCTGCACCAAGCATTTCTACGTCCCCGACGCCAACACAATGCATATGTCCGGCAAGGGCGGCTTCTACGCCAGCTTTCGCGTCCTCTATCACCACACAGTCCTCACAGGGAACTTTCAGCAATTTTGCAGCTTCTAAGAATACCTGCGGATCTGGTTTCGCTTTTTGTACCAGATTGCCGTCCACGATTACATCAAACTGTTCCGCCAGCCCAAGCTTTTCCAGAATCATCCTCCCACTCTTACTGGCAGAACCCAGTGCAATTTTACCTCCTTTCGCTTTTATTCTTTGGATGAATTCTGGGATGCCTGGCAAAATTTCTGAAGAATCAATTCCAGAAACCATTTCCAGATAGTACCCATTTTTTCGATCCGCAAGTTCTTGTTTCTCTTCCGGAGAAACGGTCAGATTCCCCACCTCCAACATGATCTCCAGAGAACGCATGCGGCTGACTCCTTTGAGTCGCTCATTATGCTCTTCTCCGAATTCAAACCCCAACTCCGCGGCCAGCTTTCTCCATGCAAGATAATGATATTTCGCCGTATCTACCACGACTCCATCCAAATCAAATATCCATGCTTTCATGTTACTTTCTCCTCTCCTTTTGCATATTCCACATGCAACTGTTCCTTTAATATAAATTTTTGATCCCCAACCTGCACCTGTAAAGGTTCCCCCTTTGCATTCTCAGTCTTAAGCCAGAGTTCTTTCGCACGGATACGTATGTGAATTCCTCTTCCACGTATCCGCACATAAAAATCCATCTGTGTCCAGTGCTTTGGAAGTTTTGGGTTTAGATGAAGCGCTCCGTCTGCGAAACTTAGTCCTGCAAATCCAAAAACAACGCAAGTCCAAATTCCACCCATCGACGCCGCATGAATTCCATCTTCAGAATCGTTCGGATTTTCATCCAGATCAATCACCATACACTTTTGGAAGAATTTCCATGCTATCTCGCTCTCGCCGATTGCCGCACAGGCCTGTGCATGCGCACAATAACTCAACGAAGAATCATGAATGGTTCTTGATTCATAAAACAGCACATTTTTCTTCACGGTCTGTGGCGAAAACATCTGTGGAAACAGATTCAACAACATCACTGTGTCCGCCTGTTTTAGTACCTGCATATCCACCACTTCATCTCTGGAATAATCTTTGAGAACAGACTGTTTGATCTGTGATGTTCTGTATTTTTCAATATTCGGCAGACATTTTTTTGAAAGAAATGTGTCGTCCTGCGGGAGAATCTGTTCTTGGTTCAACTGCGGCAAATACAATTTTTCTACAAACTGCATCCACTGTTTCTTTTTTTCTCCAATTTGAAGACGATGGCACAATTCCGGCTGTTCCTGTTCGACTTTGTCTGTCAACTTTACCGCCAACGACACACAGTAATGCGCCATATAATTCGTATAGGCGTTGTTGTCAACATGTTCCGTATATTCATCCGGCCCAATGACATCCCGGATCACCCAGGCATCCCTGTCCTCATCCCAAACCGCACGTGATACCCAAAACGCTGCTGCCTCAAAAATCATTTCGTATCCATGCTGATTCATAAATATTTCATCATCAGTCATGCTATAATACTGCCAGATCGCATACACAATATCCGCCGTCACATGATGCTCTTTGATTCCTGACCACACTTTCGTCGCTTTCCCGGTATGAATATTCAATGCTGCATACAACGGCGTTTCCTCTTCCCCGCTTGAAGCCGCTTCCCATGGATACATCGCACCCTGATATCCGTATTCTCTAGCTTTTGCCCTGGCCCCCTCCAGGCCCCGATAACGGTAATCTAACAGATTCCTAGCCTGCTCTGGAAATACATATTGGAAGAATGGCAAAATAAAAAGCTCCGTGTCCCAGAAAACGTGCCCTTTGTATCCCTCACCGGTTAATCCCTTCGCAGCCACACTACTCTTGGAATTATTCCACGGCATCATTCCCATCAGATGATACTGTGCAAAAGCAATCGCCGCCTCTTCTTCCAAGGATGCACCTTGAATTTGGATTGCTGCTTTTTTCCACCGGGAACGCATCACATTTTTATGCTTGTCCAACACACTCTCATAACCGGCACTTTTACATTCCTTCAAATATTCTTTCTGCTGATCCAGGGGAACTTGATCACTTTGTTTTTGCACATAAATATATTTCTCGAATTCCCAACACCCGTTTTCTTCTATTTCAAACTGATAACTACCCAGAATTCCTCGCCTTGCAAGAGTAAATACCGGTACACTCTTCTGTCCGTCTACAGATTGACAAACTGCCAGCACACTCAATGCATCTTTTTCTAAATATCCCTGCACATGGATAAACCGTCTTTCATATACCCTGCAATCCACTTTACAAAAATGAGATACCCCACTGTTTGTCTGTTGTGCATCAATCCCGGATAACAATTCTCCCTTCACAATTTTTCCGGTTTCCATAGAAATCTTGACCTTCTGTACCAGTAAATGTGGATTTTCCACAGAGGCAAATCTTCGCTCTGTCACCTTGATCCGGGAACCAGACTTTAAACAAAAACGTTCTTTGATCGTCAATTCTCCCGTATGAATATTGAATCGTCTTTCATATTCCGGCATATCTGTGCGATCCGGACCGATCTCTTCGCCGTCAATCTTCAACCGGAAACCAAAAGCATCTGGACCATTTACAAGCTCAGTCACCTCTTCCTTATATGCCCGATGGAAAAATCCGGCCACAAACATTCCCCGCTTTCCATCCAGAGAGGGAAAACCGCCGGCAGCTCTTACTCCCAGATACCCGTTGCACTGCGCAAACACAGATTCCGTTTTCAATTCGAATTGCGGCTCATATTTCTTTTGCACAAGACAGATTTCTTGTTCGCTCCTCTCAGGCGTGTAATACATCATTCCACTTCCTCCCTCCTCCATGTTCTGTTCTTATTTTATATATACCGGACAGCGCATCTTTGCGGACTGATAAAGTAATTCGATCAATTTCTGAACATAACTTCCCTGTTCGGCCGTCACAAGCAACTGTGAATCTCCCAAACATGCCTCTACGAAATTACGTGTACAGTCCAAATGCCAATCTCGCATCTCCAAAAACGGATATTCCTGGTTTATAAGCTGCCCGTCTGCTTCTCCGTAGATTTCCAGAGGAAATACATTCGCCCCACATTTCTCCCCGTAAAGCCGGATACCACGTATATCCCGTTCTTTCTGATTGACAGCAAACGTCGTCTCAATCTCCATACTGGTTCCATTCTGAAAAGAAATAAAACCAAACAATCCGTCCTCCACTGTAAAACGATTGCCTTCCCAACTCCCCATCAGGCCAGTGCCCCCTCTTCTTCCAATCCGATCGCTGGAAGAGGCACAAACGTAAGAAATCTCAGGATACCCAATCAAGTATAATGCGGAATCTAGCATGTGCGCCCCAATATCAATCAACGGCCCGCCTCCTTGCATCGCTTTGTTGGTAAAATTCCCCCATCCAGGAATCCCCCGCCGCCGATTCCATTGTACCTTCGTATGATAAATTGTCCCCAGTTCCTGTTTCACAATCTTCTGCTTCAAAACAGCAACATGCTCGCTATGCCGAAAGTGGAATCCATATGACAGCAAAAGACCTTTCTTCTCTGCCAGTTCCTGCATTTTTTGCGCCTCATCCGCCGTAATTGCAGGTGGTTTCTCACACAATACGTGACACCCTCTCTCCAACGCATCCAATGTAATCGCACAATGAAATTGATTCGGCACACAGATCGTCACCGCGTCTGGTTTTAACGTCTCAAGCATCTCCCGATGATCTCCAAAACATGCCGGAATTTTGAACTTCTCAGCAACCACTCGCGCCGCCTCCAAATTCGTGTCACAGATTCCGACCACTTCCACATCCTCCATTCCCAGATAATTTGGAAGATGTGTCACCTGAGCAATCTGCCCGGAACCAACCACAGCCATTCTCAACCTACCCATCCAATCCTCCTTCTAAAACAAACTCAAAAAACCACTGGTCCTTCTCCATCCTCTTATTACCGGATGTTACAGGATACCAGTGGTCCTTTTTCACAGAAACTGCTTCATAAACCGAACAGACTCCTGATAAACCTCCAGCGGATTTTCTCCGCGAATCCGTCCCTCATTTACAATATCTCCCTCATATCCGATATCTTTTAACGTCTGCATATGTCTCTTCCAATCAATCGAGCCAGTGCCCGGCTGATATCTATGATTTTCTGCAATATGGATATGTCCTATATAATCTTTATATTTTACCAGGGATTCCGAAATATCGTCCTCCTCAATCGCCATATGATAGAAATCTGCCGTGATTTTTACACGCTTAAAATTACCGGCTTCTAGAATGTCCATCGCATCCTGTAGTGTGTTTAACATGTGATCCTGATAACGGTTCAACGGTTCCAGATACAACCACACATCGTTCTCCTCCGCAATCGGGTCTAATTCTCTCAGAGAATCCAGAATCGCTTTCACATCGCCTTCATGACTTCTTGGAGACACCATCGGCGGAAGCCGAAATGTAAACATACCCCAGGCAGCCGGAACCACTACTCCAGTTCCGCCCACCGTTTTTAAAGCCCGTAAAATAACTTTGAGATCTTCCACACCGTTCAAACGTTTCTCTTCAATGAAATCACCGATCCAGCCCCGGTAACCCCCGCAGGCGCTTGATACCGGCAATCCGGTCGTCTCAATCGCTCTCTTTACTTCCTCTGTATGCTCCATCAATACTTTTCCATCAATCTCAAAACATTCAAATCCCATGGATTTTACAAAGCGGAATTTTTCAGTCAGATCCTGTGGAAAAAAATCTTTATCTTGTGTTCCCAGGCGCATTGTCAGTTCCCTCCCTCAAAATCAACTCCAAGCTTGATGCTTTCTTCCGGGTGCCGATCTACGTATTCGCAAAATCCTTCGGCACATTCCGCAAATGGAATCACCGGATCAATGATATCCTCACAATCCAGATATCCATTCATCAACAATTCCCAACAGACATCTTCAATTCTGTGCCGATCCCATCTTGGATATTCCGGATTTGGCTCGCTACAAGCGCGAGAAAAAATAATTTTCCCATAATTATAATGCGCCTCCTGCCCCAGCCATAACCCAGCCGGAAACGGCTTCGCGAAAGCTACATAAGCGATGGTTCCATTATAGGCTAATCCTTTCAGTGCAGACTGCAGCGCATGCACATTTCCACTCGTCTCAATGATCACATCCGCGCCCTGTTTTTTCGTCAGACGTTTAATCTCTAAGCCTGCATCACAAGCCGTTGAATCTAATGTATAATGTGCCCCGTGTTTTTCGGCGATTACTCTCCGCTTCTCAATCGGATCAATCCCGATTACAGTGGTTGCCCCGATCTTTACCGCGAACTGCAAGGCTATCTGACCGATTGCCCCCAGGCCGATCACCGCCACACGATCCCCCGGGCGGACATCCGCATCGCGAATTCCACTCAATGCAAACTGTGCCGGATCGTAGCAGACCGCGTTCTTCGCAGACGCATCTTTGCTCATTTTCCGCAACTTATAGTTATCCACCGCATTGACGATCTGTGTCTCTTTAATCGGACCATAAGAGCACACTCTGTCACCGACCTCATACTCGGTCACATCTGCGCCTTTTTCAATAATTGTTCCCACAAACATATTTCCTATTGGGAGGTCTCCGAACTCAATCCCTCTTGGTTCATCCGGTTCCCTTTCCATAAAGACTTTCCATTCATCATCAAACTTTCCGTCAATAAATGGTGTCGTGCCCCGAAAATCTGCCAGCTCTGTTCCATGTTTCGGTGCTGCAAATTCCACTTTTACTTTCACTTCATTTTGCATAATACCACGATCTTCATACGATTTCAACTCTGCAATTCTCGGTGCTGTTGCTACTAATTTTTTCATAACAAACTCTCCCTTACATCTTCAGACATTTTAACCTTTTACTCCGCCATCCGTACTTCCCTTTTTAATCAACCTTTGACTGAATCCATACATGATTACTACCGGCAGAGATGTAACCAATGATGCCGCCATCATTCTTCCCCAGATGTAATCCGGCGTGTTGAACAGAGAATTCAATCCGATCGGAATCGTCATCATCACCGGAGAATCAATGAAAATGGATGCAAACAATACGTCATTCCATGCAATCATAAATGCATAAACAAATACAGAAATCAATCCGGATACGGACAATGGCACCACAATCCGAAAAATAATCCCCATTTTACTCAATCCATCCACACGACCTGCTTCTTCCAGTTCTTTTGGAATGGTATCAAAATAGCTTCTGGTCATATAAATTGCTGTTGGAAGCGTCTGGATAATCATACAGATAATCACGGCTTCACGGCTATTTTTCAGGCCGATTGCAGAGAGCATTCGAAACAACGGAACAATCAACAAAATTCCGGAAAACATATACACCAGAAAGAACATTTCACTGATGACGGCTTTCCCTTTGAACTTCAACTTCGACAGTGCATAACCGCCCAAAATACCAAGAAATACCACCAGTACGGATACCGTCACCGCAATATATAAGCTATTTCCAAAGTACTTTATAAATGGAAAGATTTTTGGATTAAAAATGTCAATAAAATGTTGCAACGTCCACTCATGCGGGATAATCGTCGGCGGAAATGAAATCGCTTCGGATGTAGCTTTCAAAGATACGCTGAGCATGATTGCGAATGGGAACAATAAAATGATAATTAAAAGAATCACCCGCGCATAAAAGAATATTTCTCTGACAGTTTTTTTCTTAATCTTCTTCAACTACCAGCACCTTCTTTCTGATCAGCATGATTAAGCTGAAAATCACAACAAACAGTATCAATGAAATCGCCGCCGCTTTTCCAAAATCATGCGTTGCAAACGCCATTTCATACAGATAGATACCGAGTACATCCACCTGATTCGTCAGAAGATAAACTTCTGTATAAATATAAAATACCCATATGATACGCAGACTTACTACCGTCACCAACGTTGGCTTAATCGCCGGATACGTAACTGCTTTGAACTTCTCCCAACTGGTTGCCCCGTCAATGTCTGCCGCTTCATAGAGACTGCTGTCAATCGACTGCAAAATCGCGGTGAAAGACATGTATGCATACGGATAAAATTTCCAAACCGCAAAAATAGTTACCAGAACCAATGCGCTGACTGGACGATCAAACCACAAAGGCACTTCCTTTACCAGTTTTAATACGTCAACAATCAGATAGTTGATGATTCCGTAAATGTTATTAAACATATAGCGCCACGCAAAAATCAGACACACTGCAGGCACAACATAGGAAAGAATGATAATGGAATTCACC
>JAAVXR010000028.1 GCA_022790755.1 Hespellia sp.
AAAGCGGATCAGGTTCTCTGCGGATTTTCTATGGAAACGCAGGATATACTGGAAAATTCCATCCAAAAACTGGAGAAAAAAAATGCAGATTTGATCGCGGCAAACAGTCTGAACGAACCTGGGACAGGATTTGGAACAGACACCAACCACCTCACCTTAATTGGGCAAGACGGTATCAAAGATCTGCCCATGCTTTCCAAAGAAAACGCCGCTGAAGTACTGTTAGACGAATTATTAAAATTGTGGAAAAAGAAAAGGAAAGAGGCATGATTTTTACAATAGACATTGGAAACTCCAATATTGTCATAGGTCTGATGGACGCAGAAAAAAATCTGGTTTTTTCCGGAAGAATACGCTCCGATTTGCAAAAAACCAAAGAAGAATTTCAAAAAGAATTACAAAATCTCTTTCATGATACCTGTCCGATAATGCCTTCACAGGCGGAAGGAGTGATCCTTTCTTCCGTCGTGCCAATGCTGACAAGTATCATTCGGGATGCAATGGCCAATCTGACGGGACGCCGACCGATCGTAGTTGGACAGGATATTGCAACAGGACTTCACATCAAAATGGATCATCCAAAACGCGTCGGGACTGATCTTCTGGTAGATGCAGTCGCGGCTGCATCAGAACATCCGGGCACTATCGCCATCTTCGATCTGGGCACAGCGACTACTTGCTCTATCGTAGACGGAAATCAAACGTATCTGGGAACCATCATCATACCGGGAGTACAGATCTCACAAAAAGCGTTATCTGAAAAAGCGGCTCAGCTCCCGCATATTCGTTTCGACCATCCGGGTCGCCTCATCGGAAAAAATACGGTAGAAAGTATGCAAAGCGGCGTCATTTACGGCACGGCTGCTATGATCGACGGACTGGTAGAACGATTGGAAGACGAACTGGTAGAACCGATCACCGTCATTGCCACAGGCGGGATAGCCGGCGCGATCGTACCATATTGCAAACGAAAAGTGATCTATGATCCAGAATTATTGCTGAAAGGATTATGGTATATTTATTACAAAACATACAGGTAATTGTGTAACATACATAGAAAGGAGAAAGCAATGAGTCAGTTTAACAACTTATATCAGGAAATGATCCGCTTCTATGCGGGAAACCCAAAACGCATTCAACATTTCACCAAAGTGCACTCCTACGCCCGGCTGATCGGTGAACTGGAACACCTGCCGGTCGATCTTCTGGAAATTCTCGAAATGGCTGCACTCGTCCATGATATCGGCATACGGCCCGCAGAAGAAAAATATGGAAGCAGCAACGGAAAATTACAGGAACAGGAAGGCCCTGCCGTCGCAAAAGATATGCTTGAAAAACTGTCTATTCAGGAGGACACGATTGACCGCATTTGTTATCTGATAGGACACCATCACACTTACACCGAAATCGACGGCCTGGACTATCAAATTCTGGTTGAAGCAGACTTCCTGGTCAATCTGTTTGAGGATGGCTCCAGCGCGGATACGGCCCGTGAAGTACGGGAGCGTATTTTCAAGACCGCGTCTGGAACCTGGATATTAAATACCATGTTTGGACTGGAAGAGTCATAGATTACTTTCTTTTCGATTCGCATTTTTGCGGAGATAATTTCCAATATTGGTGATACATAGAAACGTGATAATCAAAAATGCGCCTGGTATCAAAATGATCCACCAGGAACCGGAAAGCATTGCTTTTTCGGAAAGGCTCAACATACTTCCCCAGGAAATGATCTCCAGCGGAAGGCCGATCCCCATGAAGCTGAGCGTGGATTCCGCGCTGATAGCGCTTCGAATATTCATCACCACCATGAACATAATACTGGATACAAAGTTCGGAGCCAGATGCTTCCAGAGAATCCGGAAGAATCCGGCTCCCATACATTTTGCGGCGATCACATATTCGCTGTTTCGGATCTGCCGGACTTCCGTGCGCACTATTTTCGCGATACTGGTCCAACTGGTGATCCCAATCACAATCGAAATACTCAGTATATTGGCCTTCCCCCATATCGCCTGAATCAAAATGATAAGCAATAGACTCGGTATACTGAGAAATATTTCCGTCAATCTCATCATCAAATCATCCAGCCATTTGGGGGCAAGTCCGCTGATCGCCCCAAACAAAATCGCAATCATCGTGGAGATTCCGGTCGCCAGGAAACCGATAAACAACGAGATCCGACCGCCATACCAAATCATGGAAAACAAATCTCTGCCCATGGCATCTGTACCGAACCAGTATTCCCTGCCAGGCGGTATATTGGCGCTGTAGAGATCCATATATGCCGGATCTCTGGGAATAAACAACTCACATCCCAGACAGCCCAGTATAATGACCGCAAGAACGATGACGGAAACAAGCGGTTTTCCCACATACCATTTCTTTTTTGATTCCTGCACCACTGCAACGGGACGAATCCCTACCTGCGCAAAACGATCATCCAATCTCTGTCACCTCCGTGCTCTCCACAGCCTCATTTTCCCGGATGCGCGGATCAATTCGTTCATTAATTGTCTGCGCCAGCATATTACACAAAATCACGATTGCCCCGGATAACATACACAAAATCATCAGTAGATTATAGTCCTGAAAACGGGCACTCTCATACGACAATGTCCCGATACCCGGATAGGAAAACACGACTTCCACAATATAGGTTCCACCTAGAATATGCGGAACTGAAATCGCCATGATACTCAGATAGGCAGGCACAACATTGCGCAGACAGTGTTTAAAAAAGATTTCCCATTTTCCAAGGCCCTTGGATTTGGCAAGCAGAACATACTCACAGCGCACCTCCTCCAGCAATTTGTTGCGAATAAGATACGCATAGTACCACAGATGATTGATGACGACCACCGCCATCGGCAAAATCAAATGTATGATCCGGTCAATAAGATCATGCTGCCCACCAATCGAATATGCTCCACTGCTCGGCAGCCAACGCAGATAAATGGAAAACACCAAAATCAACATCAGGGAAAGCCAGAATTCCGGGATACAGCTGGTAATCGTTCCTATTTTACAGATCCAACGATCCAGCCATCCCTCTTCCTTCCATGCACACAAAATCCCCAGTCCCAGCGCACCGATAAAAATCAAGAGAAATCCTATGCCGCCCAGAATCAATGTATTGGGCAGTCGCTCACGGATGACGTCGAGTACATCCATCTTATATTTAAAAGAGATTCCAAAATCCCCATGTAATGCATTTCCAAGCCAACGGATATACTGCACATGAATCGCATCATGCAGACCCAATTTTTCTTCCGCCCATGCTCTCTCCTGTGGACTCATTTTCTCCGCACGTTCTCCATAATAGGACACCAGCGGATCTCCTGGTGCAAGACGCGCAACATAGAAGACGATAACCGACAGGAGCAGGACGCTGCAAAGAAAGATCAGGAGTTTTTGTCCATAATATCGTATAGGATTTTTACGGCTCTTGTGTTTTTTTTGACTCATCTGTGTCTCTCCCTCTCTGCTTTTCACTTTTTAGTTCAGCACGAAATGCTCCGGGCTTATTTCGACCCAGTCTCCATTCCGATCAAACTGCGTCTCATCAAATGTATACCGTCCTCTCGCTCTCTCCAGCCGCGGGTCCGGAATCGGAATCGCCGAGAGCAAAGCCTGTGTGTAAGGATGCACAGGGTTTGCAAACAATTCCGAAGTGGAAGCCATCTCCACTAATTTTCCACGATACATGACACCGACTCGATTGCAAAGATATTTCACCACCGACAGATCATGTGCGATAAATAGGATGGAAAAACCGTGTTCATCCTGCAGATGCTTGAATAGATTCAAAATCTGCGCCTGAATCGACACATCCAGTGAAGCAACCGGTTCATCCGCCACCAACAGTTCCGGCTCCATGCTAAGCGCTCTGGCAATTGCCACCCGCTGCCGCATTCCGCCTGATAATTCAGATGGATACTTATCCAGATAACTGCTATCCATTCCCACATAGTATAACTGAAACTCTGCTTCCTTCCGGGCCGTCCCCCTGGGGGTCCTGACGTGATGAATCTCAAGCGGCTCTGCTATGATGTCCGCCACCGTCATCTTCTGATTTAAGCTGGAGGCAGAATCCTGGAAAATGATCTGCCTGGATGTCTGCAGCAACTTTTTATTCTTACGAAAAGAAGCCAAATCACAGGTGTCAATATTTTTATACAGAATTTTCCCGGAAGACGGATGATAAATATTCATCACACATCTGGCAACCGTAGACTTACCGGAACCGGACTCGCCGACCAGTCCGAAGATTTCCCCTCTGCGGATTTGAAAGGAAAGATCGTCGACGGCCCGAACCGCCTTCTTTTTGTTCAAATAAAAATAATGCGTCAAATGCTGTACATCCAGCAGAATTTCAGTCATGATATTTCCTCCCGTCAGCAATATGAACCTGACATTTTAACCGCTTAAAACTCATTCGAATCGCGTCGAACGAATTTCCACACGAGGCGCGCGCTCATCCAGCAACCACGTCGCCGCATAATGTGTATCACTGACACGAAACATCGGCGGCATTTCCTCATAGTCGATCGCCAGCGCACACTCATTGCGGCAGGCAAATGCATCTCCTTTTGGCGGATGCATCAATGTCGGCGGCATACCGGGAATCGTATAGAGCGGTTCTCCTTCCCGAGCCAGAGACGGAAGCGAGCGCATCAGTCCCCAAGTATACGGGTGTTTGGGATCATAAAAAATCTCCTCTGCCGTACCGATCTCCACAATCTTTCCCGCATACATCACCGCAATTCGATCCGCGACTCTAGCGACAACCCCGAGATCATGAGATACAAAAATCGTCGCCGTCCTAAGCTTTGTCTGAATCTCCCGAAACAGATCCAGAATCTGCGCCTGAATCGTCACATCCAGCGCCGTCGTAGGTTCGTCCGCAAATAGGATCTTTGGATTCGCTGCCAGTGCAATCGCCATCACACTTCGCTGCCGCATTCCACCGGAAAAATTATACGGATACATTTGGCTTCGCTCTTTGGGATTCTGAATGCCAACCAATTCCATCAGCTCAATCACACGCCGAAAAATCTGTTCTCTCGACAGATTCGGATCACTGATCCTCACCGCCTCCGCAATCTGTTCCCCGATCGAAAGCGTCGGATTGAGCGACGTCATCGGATCCTGAAACACCATGGAAAACAGCCGCCCTCGCAGACGGTTCATGTCCCGACCGCGATAATTTGTAATATCAACACCTTCCACCATGATTGTCCCTTCCTTGATCCGCGCATTATCAGGCAACAGCTTCATGATGGATTTGCACAATACGCTTTTACCGCAACCGGACTCACCGACGATCGCGAGGACTTCCCCCAAATGCAGGGAAAAAGATACACCGCGAACAGCCTGCAGTTCCCCTGCAGGCATGTCAAAACTAACGGATAAATTGTCTACTTTCAAAAGTTCAGCCATAAGATTCTTTCAGAGAATTTATTCCCCGATCTCCCACTCTGTAATATTCCAAAAAATTCCGACACCGTGATGCCCCATCACCGTATCTGCGTCAATGCCTTTGATGGAATCGTCCGCGACATAATCCGCGTCAATATAACAGATAAAGGCAAATGCCGGATCCTTGGCAAGCGCTTCCTGGAAGGTGTCATAAGCTTCCGCACGTTTCTTTGGATCATCCGTCTGACGAGCCTCCGTCAGATATTTGTCTACATCCGGGTTGGAATAACTGGAATAGTTGGCTCCTTTGCCCGTACCGAATACTTTGTATGTGTGATCATCCGCGTCAAAGGGGCTTCCCCAGCCGATGAGATATGCCATCTGTCCGCCCCAGTCTACCTTTTCCGGGACTTCCACCGTACAGCGAATACCTATTTCCTCGATCTGCTGAGCCGCTGCCTGCGCGATATCCAATCGCACCTGATCTCCCGCTCCGACACTGATTACAAACCCAAGTTCTTCTCCGTCTCTCTCATAAAATCCATCCGCACCCATCTTACAGCCAGCATCTTCCAAGAGCTGCTTTGCACGGTCCGGATCATAATCATAATGTTCCACATTTTCATTATTATAAATATTTCGCTGCAGCGGTCCATACGCAGTACAACCACGTCCCAAAACCACGGTGTTCAATATCGCTTCCCGATCAATTGCATAACAGATCGCCGGTATGATATCCCGATTCTCCATCCAGTACTCATTTCCAAAGTTAAACAAAATGCCGCGATAATCTGAGGTCATCATCTGATACACCTTGTATCCTTCTTTCCCCTCAAAATTTTCGGAATCCTTCGGCGTCAGAAGCGCCAGGTCCAGCTCGCCCGACTGCATCTGCATCGCCTTGGCATTATCATCCGTCACGATCTTAAAAATGACGGTGTCAATCTTAGCCGCACCCTTGAAATAGTCTTCGTTCTTGACCAGTGTAATCGCCTGGCCTTCCTCCCAGTCTTCCAACTTATACGGACCGGTTCCTACCGGATGACGGAAGAAATCAGACTCCTGCATATTTTCTCCTTCCAGCAAATGCTTGGGAAGAACTGCCATCGTCATATAATCCAGAAAAGCGACGTTCGGCGCCGCCAGTTGAAAGGAAATAGTATGGTCATCCACCACCGTGATTTCCTGGACATCCTCATAGTTCGGCGCATTTTCTGAACCATTTTCCGGATCCATAATCGCCTCAATCGTGAACTTTACATCCTCCGCGGTGAACGGCTCGCCATCGTGCCATTTCACACCTTCATCCAAATGAAAGGTGTAAGTGCAAGTCTCCTCATCGAATGTCCAGTCCTTCGCAAGCGACGGAATCACCTGATTCTCGCCGTCGTGAGCCGTCAGGCCGTTAAAAATCAGAATATTAATCTCCCCGTGTTCGTCCATCGCCGGATTGATTCGCGTATAATCTCCGCTTCCATAAATCAATGTGGACGCATCGCCGCCATTCTCCTGAGAAGACGCGCCGCCCGCATTCTTCTGCGAACAGCCGCTTAAGAGACTGCCCCATATACATATTACAAGTAATATCACCCAAAAACGCTTTTTCATCTTGTATTTTCCTCCAGATTTCCATTTTCCTTTGATTGAGCAAAAAGAAAGCACACATCCCCTCTTCTGAAGACATGTGTACTTTCTATACGTACATTTTCATTCTATAAATTTCAATTATATAAGTCTGCGTATGATAAGTCTTTCTGAAAACGCTTCTGCGTTTGACGGCAGCTTCCTGCTGCCTTGTTTATTATACTTTAAGGTTTGTGAAAAATCAAGACTGTTTTGTCATATACAAATTATTTACAAATGCGTCCATTATTCTTGCAATACTTTCTGTTATTGGATTGAATCATCCAAGTTTTCGAACAGTCTCTCCTTTTTATCCAATTCATCGTCTAACCCAAAATATGTTGAAATATGTTGATTCAATAATATCTCCACAGTGATTACATTTTATTATGTTTCTAATTATCTTTTGCATTATTACTCTCCATTTTTGCAAGCATTCATAGCAATCTGAATATCTAATCTACGTCCGGCTGCTGTCCATCATGGGCATTCCACTGGCATTCCATCATCTGCATATCTGTAAATACTGCTTTAAAAGAAGATTCCTCTGGCGAACAGG
>JAAVXR010000029.1 GCA_022790755.1 Hespellia sp.
AAATCCTCACAAAAGAGGAAAAGGCTATGGAAAAGCTATGCTCCGGCTGGGTCTAAAATTTGTATTTGAAATATATGGAGCAAAAAAAGCATCATTGGGCGTTTTTGAGAATAATCTCCCGGCTCATTATTGTTATAAAGCAGTCGGTTTTAGTGATACAGTTCTTGATACGACAGAAACATATTGTGTTCTGGGTGAAGAATGGAAGTGCAAAGAATTGACTATTGAAAACAGATAAATTCCCGTTTGTAGAATTGTGACCAGTTAAAAACTAAATAACCGCAGTTATATAGAATGGCAAATGACTCCTTGTAAAGGCCTTGTTTTCGGACTTTGTAGTGGGCACCAAATATAAAAGTCAGGATATAAACTGCAAAAATGATATGTAAGATAGACACGGTTTTTGAGATTTATTTATTATTTCAAAAAAGTTCCAGAAAGGATGTGAAGGGATATGAAGAAATTTAAACGCATTTTTGTCATTGTCATTGATTCGTTGGGAATTGGTGCGATGGAGGATGCGGCGGCTTTCGGAGACACGGGGACGGACACTTTGGGACATATTGCGGAGAACATGGATGCATTTTGCATTCCAAACCTTCAGAAACTGGGGTTGTCGAACCTTCATAAATTAAAACAGGTATGTCCGGTTGAGGAGCCTCTGGGCTATTATATGTCCTTGAAAGAGGCGAGTAATGGGAAGGATACGATGACCGGACACTGGGAGATGATGGGGCTGCATATAACGGAACCATTCCGGACATTTACGGAGCACGGATTCCCGAAAGAGTTGATTGAGGAGCTTTCAAGGAGGACCGGGCGTACGATTATTGGAAATAAGAGTGCAAGCGGAACAGCGATTCTGGAAGAACTCGCGGAGGAGGAAATTGCAACAGGACATATGATCGTCTATACTTCGGCGGATTCGGTGCTGCAGATTTGCGGGAATGAGGAGACGTTTGGCCTGCAAGAGTTGTATCGCTGTTGTGAAATTGCCCGGGAAATTACTATGAAAGAAGAATGGAAGGTTGGCCGAGTTATTGCAAGACCTTATGTTGGCAAGAAGAGAGGCGAATTCAAGCGCACGAGCAACCGTCACGATTACGCATTGAAGCCAACGGGCAGGACGGCTTTAAATGTCATGAAAGACGCAGGGCTGGAAGTTATTTCGGTGGGGAAAATTTATGATATCTTTGACGGGGAAGGGCTGACAGAGTCCAACAAATCGAAAAGCTCAGTACATGGCATGGAGCAGACGATCGAGATTGCAAACAGTGATTTCCAAGGACTTTGTTTTGTGAATCTGGTCGATTTTGATGCATTGTGGGGACATCGGCGGGATCCGCAAGGGTACGGTCGGGAACTGGAGCGATTTGATCAGAAGCTTGGAGAGCTGCTCCCTTTGCTCACAGGGGATGATTTACTGATGATTACGGCGGATCACGGGAATGATCCCACGCATACAGGGACGGATCATACTCGGGAAAAAGTTCCGTTGCTGCTGTATTCCCCGTCCATGGCGAAAGGAGGAAGCTTGGGAGAAGGCGATACTTTTGCAGTGATCGGGGCGACAATTCTGGATAATTTTGGTTTGAAAATGCCGGAAGGGACGATTGGAGAAACGATTTTGGGACAATTAGAATAAACCTGCATGCGTCCGCAAGGGAGCGAGCCACAATGAATGAAAGTTGGCAGAAACGAGAGAATAGTTTCTGCCAACTTTTTTGTTATGAAATATTTGCTGTTCCCGAGAACTGTAATTCCCGAAATTTTTGTCGGTTTTTTGCAACCGTGGTGGTTGCATTGTCCCAGTCCATTGTAATGCATGCGATGGCGATGGCGGCAATGATCGAGGAGTTGACGGTTCTTGATACCGTTCCCAGATCGTCTAAAAGGCCGCTCTTCCGGTAGCAGATGAGGGAACAGTCACAACTTATGGATAATCTTGAAGTGGGGTTCTGTGTCAGACAAATTGTTTTGGCGCCGTTGTTTTTGGCAATGCGCGATATTTCCAGGGTGAGATGAGATTCCCCGGAAATGGAAATGATAAAAGCGACATCATCTTTTCCAAGCGAATTTGCTAAAGCGATCTGTGCGAGCGATTCTGTTTCAGCAAAGGCTTTTTTTCCAAAGTTCAAGAAGTGATCTTTGGCAATATTTGCAACGTTAGAAGAGCTGCCAAAACCAAAAAAGGCGAGATTGTTGGCGGAGTTAATATAATTCAGGCATTTTGACAGTTCTTTTGGATCGAGCATATCTAATGTGTAGTTGATATCCTGTGCTTCTAAAAGTAACACTTTCTTTACGACTTCGACTGGGGTGTCTGAACGATTAATTCCAATAGGAACGGGTTCCTGGTTGTCGGCTCCGAGTTCTTTTGCCAGCCGAATTTTGAAGTCAGAATATCCTTTAAAGCCGAGAACTTTGCAGAAGCGTATCATGGTTGCTTCGGAAACGCCGATAATCTCTGATAATTCGGTGGATGTGCTGTCGATGACGATGCTTGGTGTTGCAAGAATTGTGGATGCGATTTTCTGTAAAGAACTGGTCAGATTGTTATAGTTGTCATTGATATAAAATAAAATGTTATTTCCGGTTGCCCCCATTTTCACTCTCTCCTTCGTTCTGCGCGTGTTTTGTTGCGCAAACAGGTCTATATTTTTTATCGAAGGCAGTAATGCCTTATTTTTGTTTCATAAATATGCGCTTTTTAAGCTATTCATTTATAGATATTAGCATAAAACCATTCCTTTTGCAAACAGACAAAATGCCCGGAAAACGTAGGTTTTATGGGAGGTTTGGGAAGATATTGCCAGAAGGAAGATGGAGGGGGAAAGGGGAGAAAAATAAAAAATAGATATCACAAAAAGAGTATGTTTATAAAATAAGCCGGCATGCGCCTGCGAGGTATGTACCACCACGTAAAAAGAGTTCTTTTTCGTAAGTTGTAAAAAAATAATTTATTCATAATAACGGTTTTATTGGTGAATTATTTCAGGATTTTTGAAAAATTGTGCGTTTGTTTGGAATATTAACGGAAAAGGAGGAAAAAGAACATGAAAAGAGAAACAAAATACCCAAATATGTTTCGGCCGATCAAAATCAATAAGATGGTGCTTCCAAATCGAGTAGTGCATGCGCCGACAGACATCAGTACGGCGGATGCAACCGGAGAAGTCAACGAAAAGGTGTGTCGGTATTATGAGGAAGTTGCGAAGGGTGGAACGGGTTTTGTGATTGTTGGGGCGTCTTCTCCGGATCAGAGTACGGGCCGTTGTTCTATCATATCTTTATCGGTTGACCAGGATTATTTTATTCCCGGCTTGTCCAGGCTGGCGGAACGGATTCACAACCAGGGGGCAAAATGTGCCGTGCAGATTCAGCACCCGGGAAGACAGGCTTGCTATCCGAGAAAGCGTCAGATTTCCTGTTCAGACATTGTGACAAATATTCCAGGCAGTACCGGACATGAAGTGATTTATGCAGAGGGAGAGGCGAAAGGGAAAATTGCCCGTGAGATGGAAGTGGAGGAAATCTACGAGCTCATTGATAACTTTACCGAAGGCGCATGGCGCGTACAGCAGGCCGGATTTGACGCTGTGGAACTGCATGCGGCGCATGGGTATATGATTGCGCAGTTCATGAGTCCGGTTACAAACAGCAGAACAGACCGGTTTGGTGGGAATTATGAAAACAGAATGCGCTTTATCCTGGAAATCATCAGAGGAATTCGTAAAAAATGTGGTCCGGACTTTCCGATTCTGGTTCGATATTCGGCGGAAGAGTGGATGCCGGGACATCGGGAACTGGAAGAATCTCTGAAAATTGCGAAGACGCTGGAAGAAGCGGGCGTGGATGCACTGGATATCAGCGCCGGTACTTTCGAGGCATCGGAATCGGTGATGGATCCGATGTATTTCCAGGAAGGGTGGAATACATATACTGCGGAGGCGATAAAGGGAGTGGTAAATATCCCCGTGATTACCAGCCACACGTTGAGATCGCCGGAATATTGCGAAAAGATAATTGCAGAAGGGAAAGCGGATATGGTGGGCCTGTCCAGGCAGATGATCGCGGATCCGTACTGGGCTCTGAAAGCGAAAAACGGACAGGAAGAAGATATTCGCAAATGCATCAGTTGTCTGGTTGGATGCTGGAAAGAATCGCTAATGATTAAACGGGAAATGCGTTGTGCGATTAATCTGGCGATGGGCGATACCAGATTTCTGGATATGAAGCCGGCCAGAACTTCCATGAGAGTAGGGATTGTCGGCGGCGGAATTGCCGGTATGGAAGCGGCTCGTATCGCAACGCTTCGGGGACACCAATGTACGATTTATGAGAAGGAAAATGAACTGGGAGGCATTTTGCGCTGCTGTTGTATGGTGGGTCCGAAACAGAAGATGAAATGGTATATGAACTGGCTGCGCAGACAGATGAAAGAGCTGAATGTGGAAGTCAAACTGAATACGGAAGCGGATGCGGAAATGATGAAGGCATATGATGTGGTTCTCTGTGGAACTGGTTCCAAAGTGGTGGCGCCGGATATTCCGGGAGCGGAGAAAGTCGTCAGGTTCAACGATATTCTGAGATGCCATAATACAAGTTGTCCGTATTGGCCCAAGGAAGGTAAAGCGGCATCGGTGAAAGTCGGCGAGAATGTTGTGATCTGGGGCGATCATTATGCGGCTACCGATACAGCGGACGCGTTGGGAATGCAGGGGAAAAAGCTGACGATCATAACCGAGAACAAGGAGTTAGGAGAAAATCTGGAACCAATTCATAAAGAAGTGCTGAAACGAAGATTTAACCTGCAAAACGGATATGGACTGCAGGGAGTTCCGTATAAACATAAAGTGGACGTGCATACGAAGACGACGATTCTGGAAATCCGGGATCATGAGGTGGTATGCATCGATAAAGAACTGAAAAAGTTTGTAATTCCATGTGATACCGTGGTGTTCTGTAAACAGGAGCCGGAAGATGCGTTGTTTAAAGAGTTGCTGGATGCGGGAATTCGGGTTGTGAACATGGGGGACAGCAAGGAGATTCGCAATGTGCGTGGAGCCGTTATGGATGGGGCAAATGCCGGAATCATTATTGATGATGACTGCTTCATGAATCCAAACGGGGTGCTTACCTGCCACCTGGGAGCGGAGAATGCTCGATAGGAGGGTATGATGAAATTAGGAACGAATTCGGCAATTTTAGGAAATTACAGTTTTGAGCAGGCGATTGATTTTGTGTCGGATATCGGCCTGCAAAGCATTGAGCTGGCTTGTTGGCCGGTTGGGAAGGCGGAACGAAGATATGCCGGGGTAACACATGTGGATGTGGATACTCTGGATGAGAAAAAGGCTGAGAAAATACGGGAGTATGCAAAGTCCAGGCATATTGAGATCGCAGCGCTGGCGTATTCTCCGAATCCGCTTTGTCATGAGGAAGATATGAGAGCATTTTTCTTTGCGCATATTAAGAAGGTGATTCGGGCTGCGGCAATGCTGAATGTTTCGACAATTGATACATTTATCGGACGTGATCATACGCTTTCTGTCGCGGATAATATGGAACTGTTTAAGCGATACTGGCCGGAGATCATTCGATATGCGGAGGAGAAAAAAGTAACGGTGACTTTTGAGAACTGTCCCATGTATTTCACGCAGGATGAGTGGCCTGGTGGAAAGAATCTGGCGGTATCTCCCAGGATATGGAGAGAGATGTTTCGTGAGATCGTGAATATTTTGGGATTACCTATGACCCATCGCATTTTGTATGGCAGCGGATGGATTATATTCAACCGATCTATGAATTTCGGGATAAGATCAGAAATGTGCATTTGAAAGATGCGAAGTTCTACGCGGAGAAATACAACGATGTGGGAATGTTTGCAAATCCTTTGGAATATCACAGTCCGAAATTGCCGGGATTGGGCGATATCGAATGGGGCAAAGTCATGTCGGCGCTGACAGATATCAAATTCCAGGGGAGCGCTCTGATCGAGGTGGAAGACCGGTCCTTTGAGGATACACAGGAAGACATTCTGAACGCGGTGAAACTATCCAGGAATTATATGTCACAGTTTTTGGCGTAGCAGGACATGGCGGGTGAAAGGAACTGTGTTTACTGGTACTTGTTTGTGTTGTGAAATGCGCGCAGAACGGAGGGAAGAATGAAAAAAGAAGATTTTGCGAAGCTCGTGGACGGATTTTCCAATGTCAGAGCTGCGGTTGTCGGGGACATTTTTCTGGACAAAATTTATTATATCAACAGAGATTTGGACGAGGCGTCCGTGGAAACCGGTCTGACGGCTTACCAGGTAGAAACGCATAATTATCAGGCCGGGGCTGCAGGGGTAGTGACGAATAATCTGGCGTCTTTGCGGGTGAAGGAAATCTACGGAGTCGCATTGATCGGGGATGACGGCGACGGTTATGATCTACTGCAGGCGCTGAAGCGGACGAATGTCAATACGGATTATATGGTGAAAGACGCGCAGATCAGTACGTCGACCTATGTAAAAACATTTTTTGATTACAGAGATCATCTGGAAGAGACGCACCGTATCGACATTAAGAATCTGAAGCCGACGAGACGTGAGACGGAAGATCAAATTATCGCCAATCTGAAGGCGCTTCGGGATAAGGTGGATGTATTTATCTGTCTGGAGTAGGTGCTTTATGGAGAAAATGGTATTTTTACGAAGCGCGTGATTGATACTCTGGCTGAGATGGCGGATGCAGGAAGTTTGGTATTTGTGGACTCCCGGCATCATATCCAGGACTTTCATCATGTGATTGTGAAATGTAATCATTTGGAATTGCTGAGAGCCTCGAATTACCAGGGGAATCTGGAAGATGAGGATGGAGTCCCGGAGGATGTGATTGAACAAGCGTTGCAGACATATTCCCGGAAGACAAATCTACCGGTATTTATATCCTGTGGGGCGAGAGGGATGAAAGTGAACCTCCCTGAATATATACCGCCTTCGACGGTGAACTTTCAAAGTAAAGAAAAGAAAAATATCCTGACGGTACCGCCATTTCATATAGAGGGAGAGGTTGACATATGCGGAGCCGGAGATTCGGCATTGACAGGGATTGCATGCGCGGCAGCGGCGGGAGCAGATATGCCGGCGGCGGCTTTGGTTGGAAACTTGGTGGCGTCTGTTATTGTTCAGCAGATCGGCGTGACGGGAACTTGTACCAGAGAGCAATTGTTGGAGAGGTTTGATGCTTATAAAGAGCGGCTGGAGCATCCTTGAAAACATACCGTCTATTCGGCGGCGAACTTTTATAGAAAAGAAAATAGGTGAATGTAATAGATAAGATCGTTCACTTTGAGTTGTTTGTGCTTTGAAACTTGTACAGAATGTTTGCAACTTGTACAGAATGGAGGAGATCATGATTAGAATAGGTGTGATTGGGGGAGGCGTTATCGTAAGGCGGCGTCATTTGCCCGAAATAGTAGAGAATGCGTATGCAGAAGTTGGAGCGGTCTGCGACGTAGTAAAGGAAAAGGCGGAAGAACTGGCGGAGGAATATGGTTGTTCGGCATATACGGATTATAAAGATCTTATTCAGGATGATTCTTTGGATGCTGTGATCGTAGCCGGTCCTAATCGTTTTCATGCACAGATGACGGTTGACGCTCTGAACGCGGGAAAACACGTGATGTGTGAAAAGCCGATGGCGACTTCTCTGGAAGACGCGGAGGCCATGATAGAAGCGGCAAAAAAGAATGGAAAGAAATTATTCATTGCCCAGAATCAGCGTTTGGAGGCGCCGCATGTGAAGGCGAAAGAGCTGATTGCATCGGGTGCGTTGGGAAAAGTCATCACTTTTAAATCGACCTTTGGACACCCGGGCTGTGAACGCTGGGCTGCGGAAAAGCAAAACACCTGGTTCTTCAAGAAAGACGTCAGCTATTATGGGTGTCTCGGCGATCTGGGAATCCACAAAATTGATGTGGTGCGTTGGATCCTGGGGGAAGAATTTACAGAGGTATTTGCGAAGGTTGGTACGTTGAATAAGGTCTATGAAGACGGCACACCGATTGATGTGGAGGACAATGCCGTGATGCTTCTGACGACGGCTTCCGGTGTGATGGGCACGATTACGGTCAGTTGGACCTATGAAAAAGAGGATGCCAGAACGATTTTCTATTGTGAAAATGGCGTTATGACAATCAATGGAGATCCGGATTACCAAATCGTAATCGAAAGATTCGACGGGACCGCGGATTATCTGAAATTGGGTGCGGTATCGAATAATACGGTGCAGGTGAAAACCGGTATAGTGGATGAATTTGTTGACTGCCTGGTGAATGATGTGGAACCGTCGATCGGCGGACGGGATGGATTGGAACCATTGAAAGTGGTGTTCAGTGCTTATCGGTCATCAGAGGAAAGACGGGCAGTTGAGATTCAGCATAAATAGTAATTAGGATTTGAAAATCAAAAGGTGCCGTTCAAAATAGGTGTTCGCAAATTACACAACATGTATTCCTCTCTGCTCCGAATTTTGAATCTAAGTGATTCTAAAATGTTCTGTCTATAAGTTATTGTGGAGAGACGCAACCGCCCTCAATGCGCCGTCCATGGCGCAGATCGGGCTTTCGCCGGCATCCATGCCGCCGAATTGCTGGGGACTGACAGAACATTAAGAATCACTAAGCTTCAAAACAGTCGCTATTCGGAACACATGTTGTGTAATTTGCCAGATTTACTTTAAGAAGGCGACTTTTGATATCCAAGCCCAAATTAGGTAAAGAGTGATTGCGAAATTCTAAGTTGTGAGAATATTTTGACTATATATTCAGCAAGTTTGTTAGTTTCGTAAATGCTTATCAGGATTAGGGTGTAAGAAGATGTTTAAACGCCTTAATCCTACCAGTAATTAGTTTAGGAGGAGAATGGATATGAACTACGAGAATGTAAAACTGGATGAGAAAACATTTCCGAAGGTAAGCCTTGAGGGGCTGACGTCGGCGAAGGTGGCGAAGATGGTGGATCATTCGCTGCTGCACCCGTCGATGACAGACGCAGAATTTGAGGAGGAGTGTCAGATTGCGTTGGAATGTAATGTTGGGGCGGTATGTGTAAAGCCATATCATGTAAAACGCGCGGCGGAGCTGATGGCGGGGACGGATATACAGGTTTCTGCGGTGGTAGCATTTCCGCATGGAAACAGTACGCTCGAGGTGAAACTTGCGGAGACGCAGCAGGTGTTGCGGGACGGTGCGACAGAGGTGGATATGGTAGTAAATATCGGTAAAGTCGTAGGCGGCGATTGGGCGTATGTGGATCGGGAGATTCATGAGATCAACAATCTTGTGGTAGGACATGGCGCGATTTTGAAAGTGATTTTTGAGAACGATATGCTGACCAGTGATGAACAGAAGATCAAGCTGTGCAGGATCTGCAGCAAATATAATGTGGCTTTCGTCAAGACATCTACGGGTTACTGCTATAACAAGGGCGAGGATGGAAAGTATACCTACGAAGGCGCGACGCATCATGATTTGATGCTGATGAGAACCTATTCCGATGCGAATGTAAGAGTAAAAGCGGCGGGCGCAGTCAGCACGTTGGAGCCGGTTCTGCAGGCATATCAGTTGGGTGCAACCAGATTTGGTCTGAAGAACGCGAAGAAATTGGTTGAAGACGCGAAAGAGCGTTTTGGACAATAAAAAGAGAAGGAGGCATGTAGTTATGAAAAAACGGTTATTAGGAAGCATTCTGGCATTTGTGTTAGCGTTTGGACTGCTGACAGGATGCGGGGGACAGTCGGGAGATTCTGGGTCTAAGGATTCCGGAAAGGATGCAGGCGCAGAAACAGAGGCGCAACCAGACGGTGATCTGCCTGTAGTGGGTATTTCCACAGGATCCTCAGGAACGGTATTTCGTGATGAAATGACGCAGGCGTTGGTTGAGGTTGGCGACGAGTACAAGGCAGATGGAAGAATCGCCGACTATAAAATCGTAGATAATGCGACAAACGGTGATGCGACGGAACAGGCAAACATCATCCGGGATTTTATTTCGGACGGCGTGGACATCATTCTGTTGAATCCAAATTCCAGCGACGCTTTAAACGGTGTTATCAAGGAAGCGCAGGATGCCGGAATTCTGGTCCTTTCCTACGATGGAACATGTACGGCGGAAGACGTGATTACAGTACAGGTAAGTCCGTATCAGTGGAATTATGATCTTGTTACATATATTACGGACAATGTATCTTCCGGAACAGCGATTGACATCTACGGACTGGATGGACATCCTGGAAATATCCAGAGACTGCAGGCGAGAGACGACGTGCTGGAAAATTATCCGGACATTAATATTGTAGCGGAGACTTCCGGAGGATGGGACGAGACTGTGGCAAAAGAAGCGACCGCTCAGATCCTTGCATCCGGGGTAAAACCGGATATCGTATTTACACAGGATTCCTGTGCTTACGGTGTGTTGAGCGCTCTGATGGAGCAGGACGTACTGCCGAAAGCTATGGTTGGGGAACCGAGCGTTGCATATTTCAAATTGTGGAAGCAGCTTCGGGATGAAAATGCGGACTTTATTTCCTGTGCAGAGCCGAACCCGCCTGGAATCAGTGGAACTGGTTTCCGTGTAGCGGAAAATCTGTATGAAGGAAAAGAATTCAAAGACGATGCGCTGCAGATGGTGAATGATGCAAACACATTCTACTATGAAGTTTCTGGTTTTTACACAGATGAAAACTTTGATGAGGCGTGGGAACTTCTGAAAGATCAGCCGGATGATTATATGCTGACAGAGTATATTTCAGAGGAAGATTTGCAGGGTTATTTCAAATAAAATAATAAGCCTGTATGCCGCCTATTCGGCGGCGGATGATTTAAGGTAAGCCTGCATGCGCCCGCAGAGAGCATGTCACTAAACATGAAGGTTGAGCGGGCGCATTACGCATCTCTGAAGTGAAATCTTCCCATAGAAGGAGTTGTTGATACATGGTAATATTAGAGGTCAAAAATATCACAAAAAGATTTAACGGCGTGCATGCGCTTGACCAGGCGTCATTACGGTGTAAAAGGGGGAAAATCACAGGATTGTTGGGCGCGAACGGAAGCGGTAAGAGTACCCTGTCCAAAATTATTACGGGAGTATACCATGCCGACAGCGGTGAGATTTCTTTTGAGGGGAAGCAGGTCAGCTTTTCCAATCCTGCAGAATCGAAAAAGAACGGTATCTCCATGGTGTTTCAAAATATGAGCCTGATCGACGATCTTACCGTATGGCAGAACATCGTCCTTGGATGTGAGGATAAAAAAGGCATGTTGCTGGATGATGAAGCGGCAAAGAAAAAAGCCCGGGATGTTCTTTTGGAATTGTCCTCGGATATCGAGATCAACTCTCGGTTGTCTCAGCTCAGTACAAGCGACATGCAGATTGTTGAGATTGCGAAAGCCATGGTGTATGAGCCAAAGCTTTTGATCCTGGACGAGCCGACGGCGTCACTGGAAAATAAGCAGGCGGAAAGGCTGTTTGAGTGTATGCACAGTTTGGCGGACAAAGGGGTTGCCATGATATTCACATCCCATAGGATGAAAGAGGTTATGGAGATGTGCGACGAGGTCTATGTTTTTAAGAATGGGAAAAACGCCGGGTATCTGGATTTTGAGAAAGACGACAGGGATGAAGATGTGGTTGTCAGCATGATAACCGGGAAAGACAGAAAAGGGAAGATCGTTTCGGATAGGAGGAAGAAGGAGAGAGCGCCGCTTGCCGAAAAAATGTTGGAAGTAAAAGATCTTTCCTATTTGAGTTACTTGAGACATATTTCTTTTGACGTAAAGAAAGGGGAAATTCTGGGCATCGGCGGTCTGACAGGGCAGGGACAGGAAGAATTGATGTTAGCTCTGGCCGGTTACTACAGACAACTCGATTCAGGTACTTTTTATCTGGAACAGGAACAGCTGCAGCTGAACAGACCTTCCAGGGCGATTGAAAAAGGAATCTTTCTGGTTCCAGGCGATCGAAACAAAGAAGGGCTGTTTTTGAAACACAGTATTTATCACAATGTTATTTTTCCGAAACTTGCATCCAGAAAACATCCGATTGTGATACCGAAGAAGAAATATCAGGTTCTTTGCGAGGAAGCGATGGATACGCTTTCGGTTGCCGCGCTGCATGGAACGGACACGCAGGTGATGTCTCTGTCCGGTGGAAACGCGCAGAAAATTGTGGTCGCAAAGTGGCTGAACTTTCAGACAAAAGTGATGCTGCTGTCTGATCCGGCAAAAGGCGTGGATATCGGGGCGAAAGAAGATTTATATGCATTTATGCGGAATATGGTCAATACGGAAAATAACAGTGTCATTCTATATGCGAGTGATTCTGATGAACTGATTCAGTATTGTGACCGCGTCCTGATTATGTACGAAGGAAAAATCATTGGTGAATTGACTGGAGATGATATCAATGAGGAAGCGATTCAGGCAATGGGGTTAAAAGGTGTACAGCACAAAGGAGCAAGAACACGATGAAGATGGAGAATTTAAAGAAAGTTACCAGCATGCAAAATTTTTCCAGTTTTGTGATTCTGCTGATTATGTTGGTGATTACTACGGTCTTGCAGGATAATTTCTTTACATTGGGAAGCTTTATCAGTAATGTGAATGCGTTTGCACCATTGATTTTGCTGTCGATCGGACAGTCGATTGTCATGATATCCGGTGCAATTGATTTGTCCAATGGAGCGATGCTCTCGCTCATGACATGTATCCTGGCATCTACCATGCAGGCGGATAATCCCCTCAGCGGTGTGAAAGCTCTGCTGATTGCTCTGGCGGCGGCGCTTGTCTGCGGGCTTTTGAATGGTTTTGCGGTCGGGTTTATGAAAGAACCACCGGTGATTGTGACCTTTGCTACGTCCTATATGTTTCTGGGGGCGGGACTGTTTATTCTGCCAAGACCCGGCGGTAACTGTGCAAATTGGGTTCTGGGATTTTATAATATGTCTCTGGTGGAAAATGCACCGGGGTGGCTTATCGGGCTTACCCGATATGTTCCGCCGGTTTTTCTGGTTATATTGTTGGTGGTTGGAGTCGCCATGGTCATGAGAAGAACACGATTTATGCGTTATCTCTATGCCACGGGCAGTAATGAAGCCAGCGCGTATGCGACAGGTATCAATACGGCGAAGATACGGATTATCGCTTATTTGATCAATGCGGTCTGCGTATTCCTGACAGCGGTGTATCTGGTGGCACAGAACCGGTCCGGAGATTATCAGCTCGGGGACGCTTATACGTTGCGGACGATTGCGGCCGCTGTGATCGGCGGCGTCTCGATGTCCGGCGGCAGAGGGGATGTATTCAGTGCGATCATCGGCGCTTTGATCTCCAGCCTGGTAAATAAAATTATCTTCTTTGCAAATCTGCCGACCGCATATCAGACACTGATCAGTGGACTGATTGTGATCGCTGCGCTGGGAGTTTCTTTCCTGTACAGTTATCTGGATGAGCGGAAGAAGATCAAAGAATTAAGAGGCAAAGCGGAGGTGCAGAATGAGTAAAGAAAGTGTAAAAAAATTTCTGCGTTCACAGAAAAGAGTTCTGGCTGTTATTGTCTTAATTGTAGTTTTGTCATTGTTCGGCGAGATATTTGTCGGAAATTTTATCAGCGTCAAACAGGCGTTTCTCACAGTGAAATTTGCGACATTTGTGGCCTTATTTGGTCTGTGTCAGATGGTCGTCGTGTCGTCGGGGCGAAATGCCATTGATTTGTCTGTGGGGTATGTTGCTACATTTTCTGCTATTTTAGGCTGTCATTTTATGCAGGGAAGCAACAGAGGGCTTCTCTTTTCTATCCTGCTGGCTGTTTTGGCGGGCGCTGGATTAGGGCTTGTGAATGGGCTTTTGATTTCTTACGTTAATTTGTCGCCGTTGGTGGTCACCATGTCGGTTTCCACAATTATACAGGGGATTATCAATGTGTATGCGTCCGGAATGAGTCTGGATGGCTCTCCGGCTCCGGTACTTACCACGTTGGTGACGGGGACGATCAAAGGGACGTTTCCCAACATTATTTTTCTGTTGCTTTTTGTGATGGTGATCGTACATTTCTTGACGAAAAGAGTCAAATTCGGACAACTGGTCTGTGGGATTGGGGAAAATTCGGAAGCAGCTTACCTGTCCGGGGTAAATGTGAAACTGACGCGCTGCATCACATTTGTTATCAGCGGAATCATAGCCGGACTGATCGGATTGATTTTGGCCGGAAATATGGGAATGGCTTATAAGGATATGGGTTCCACCTATGTAATGCCCAGCTATGCGGCGATCGTGGTGGGCGGCATTTCGCTTGGCGGCGGTGAGATGGATTATGTTCGGGTCGTCCTGGGAGCGATCTTTCTACAGGTTCTGACGAATCTGTTTATTCTGTTTGGCGGCGGCGACGCAGTGAAGTGGTTCGGTTACGGCGCGGTATTATATGTGCTGCTGCTGTTTTATGCAAATGAAAGGAAGCGAAACTGAGATGTCGGATACTTGGAATATTGAAGAGATAAAAAAAAAAAACATGCAATGCGATAAAATTTGCCATTTTTGATTTTGACGGAACACTCAGCCTGATCCGGGAAGGATGGCAGAAGGTGATGAAACAATATTTTCTGGAAGTGCTGCGAGATACGCCGGAGGGGAAGCGTGAGAGCGAGAAATCGCTCATGGAATGTGTGGACTATTTTGTGGATATCAATACCGGAAAACAGACTATTTATCAGTGTATTGATCTGGTGGAAGAGTGCAAGAAAAGGAATGGCGAGCCTATGGAAGCTCTGGATTATAAGGATGAGTATCTTCGGCGTTTGATGAAAGAAATTGAATATCGAATTCGAGGGATAGAAGATGGAACGATAGATCCTCTGGAGTATACGGTTCCCGGCAGTTTGGACATCCTCAGGAAGCTCAAAGAACGCGGTGTGAAGATCTATGTGGCCAGCGGAACGGATGAGGAATTTGCACGGCATGAGGCAGATATTCTGGGAGTCAGTGAGATCGTGGAGCATCATGTCTATGGAGCGCAGAGGGATTACAAGTCGTTTTCAAAGAAGATGGTCATTGAGCAGATTATACGGGACTATCATTTACAGAGATACGAACTGGTCGGATTCGGTGATGGATTTGTGGAGATTGAAAATGTGTCGGAGATCGGGGGATTTGCAGTGGGTGTCGCTACAAATGAAAAAGAACATGACGGTACGGTGGACGAGTGGAAGCGGGAAAGACTGATTCGTGCTGGCGCAAATATTATTATCCCGGATTTCCAGGAATCCGAGCGGTTGATTCAGTATCTTTTCGAGGAGGTGTAGCAGATGCCATTTGATTTATTTGACAGAAGCCAGTTGAAATTGAAACCATTGTCAGAGCGAGTGTCGGATCTGGATTTGTCTGTGATGCAGGACCCGAAGCAGCCGGTTGTGAAAATGAACCATCCGACAATTGATTTGCTGGCGGATCGTATCATTGCGGCGAGAGAAAAAGGCGCCAGTGTCATCGTGGCGATGGGGGCGCATTGCCTGCGTTCGGGAAATGGACCGCTGATGATCGAACTGATGAAGCGCGGTCTGATTACGCATTTTTCATTGAATGGAGCAGGTGCGATTCATGACTATGAGTTTGCATTGATCGGTCAGACGACGGAAAGCGTTGCAAAATATATCAGTGAAGGTCAGTTTGGTCTGTGGATGGAAACTGGTGGCTTGAATGAATGCGCAGTGAATGCGGTGAAAGAAAAGATCGGATTCGGGGAAGCGCTTGGGAAACGGATTGAGGAAGAAAAATTTCCATACAGAGAATATTCTCTGTTGGCGGCCGGTTATCGCTATCATGTTCCAGTTACGGTGCATGTGGGACTGGGCTGTGATATCATTCATGAACATCCAAATTGTGATGGAGCGGCATTGGGGGCGTCATCCTACACTGACTTTCTGATCTATGCCAACACGATTTCCAATCTGGAGAACGGTGTGTTTATGGACTTTGGCTCTGCGGTAATCGGTCCGGAAGTGTATTTGAAATGTCTGTCTATGTGTCGAAATGTGGCGCATCAGCGTGGGGAAGAAATTGCGCATTTTACGACGGCTGTGTTTGATCTTCACGATCTGGAAGGGAAAAATGTAAACGAGACGCCGCCGAAATCAGATGCCAGATATTATTTCAGACCATGGAAGACGATTATGTCAAGAACCGTGGCGGACGGTGGGGAAAGTTACTATGTGAAGGGATATCACGACGAGACGTTTCCGAATTTATATCAAAAGTTGATGGAAAAGACATCGTAAAGTGACATGAAATGAAAGAAGAGTAATTCATTATATAACTGTTTTATACCTATTTATGTTGCGAAATTGTATACAGAATAGAGGGAACTATGAGAATTTGTTTGGAAAACAATACCGTTCTGGCCGAGATCGATGTGGTGGGGGCAGAGTTGAAGAGACTGACAATCCAGGGGAAAGATTATCTCTGGAACAGTGATCCAAAATTCTGGGAGCAGTCTTCGCCGATATTATTTCCAATTGTGTGTGATGCCCGCAATGATGAAGTGGTCATCAGAGGGAAACGCTATCCAATGGAACGCCATGGATTTGTCCAGCATAAAGAATTTACGGTACAACAGCAAAGGGAAGACCGCGTGGTTTTAACGATACGGGATGATGAGACGACGCGCGCCAATTATCCGTATTGGTTTGAGCTGATTGTCACGTATCAGTTGTTGGAGAACGGAATACAGATACGTACGACTGTAAAAAATCTGGATCAGGAGGCGATGTATTATCAGCTGGGATTCCACCCGGGATTTTTTTGCCCCTGGAACCCGGGCGAAACCGTGGAAGATTATGATTTGGTATTTGAGAAGAAAGAAACAATTGATACGCCATTGTTAAATGGAGCGACCAGGCTGGTGGAATCGGATACGGTGAATTATTCGATGAAAGATGCCTGCCGTATTCGTTTGAATCGCGAGTTGTTTCAAAAGGATGCGTTGATATTTGATCAGATTTCGTCCAGGAAAATAAGCTTGGAAAATCGAATGACAAAGGAACATCTTTGTGTAGCGTTTCCGGATTTTGAGATGCTTGGAATCTGGAGTCCTTATCCGGCGGAAGCTCCGTTTGTCTGCATAGAGCCGTGGAATGGGACGGGGACCAATGCGGCGGACGATGACGAGATGACATCCAGAAGGGGTGTACAGATTTTGCAGCCGGGGCAGAAGAAGGAGTATGAGTGGGGGATTTGTGTGTAAAAGTTTTTTAAGTGGTGGTGGCAAGTTGCACCGCATGTGTTCTTCATTGCTCCGGGCTGCGAATCTAAGTGCTTCTCAATGTTCTGTTTATATGTTATTGTGGGGGCACGCAACCGCCCTCAATGCGCCGTCCGTGGCGCAGATCGGGCTTTCGCCGGCGTCCTGCCGGCGAATTGCTGGGAGTTGACAGAACATTGAGAAGCACTAAGATTCTGCGCAGTCGCGCTTCAGATCACATGCGGTGCAACTTGTAAGAACGCTTTGGAGAAAGTTTCTTTTGATATCGAATCGGCAGATAATTGTGCGGTTTTGAACTGTGAGAGTGTTTTCACGGCTTGCTGCTTTGCAGTCAGCAAATAGAAGTAAGCGATTGTGAAACCAATAAACTTGCCGAATATAGGATCAGAATATTTCCACAACTTATACAGAATGATTCGGGTGTCAAAAGGTATTTTCTCAGAGTGTACCTGGCAAATTGCACAAAATGTGTTCGGAATTGTGACTGCGCAGGTTCTTAGCGCTTCTTACATGTTCTGCCATTTCC
>JAAVXR010000030.1 GCA_022790755.1 Hespellia sp.
ATTCCAGTTAAGCGGAAATCCATTCTCATACATAAAATATGTATCCTCGTCATACCAACACTTATGAATCTCCTGGTCTATAAAACGCATTTCCTCTTCTGTCACCTGTAAGATATTTGATTTATCAATATGTAGTTGTTGTAGTTGTCGTATCATTTTTTCCGAGTTTTGTGGACTTGAAATAATCCATAACGCCTCTAAATTTAATTTTTTTGCTACTTCAGGAGAAACTATTCTTATTCCTTTGTATTTTTTTTCATATTTCTCTTTATTGTTATCTGCAAAACATAGTACTTTTTTTTCTTTTTTTCTCCTTTTTAAAAATCGATATATTGATTTTCCATACTTTCCGCATCCAAATATAATAACAGAATCTCTTTTATTCATTTTTGATAAAATAGCCCTATTATCTATATCTATTTTCTTACGTATCAATTTAGAAATATCCCCTTTCGTTACCCCTATTTATCCAATAAAAGCTCTATTATCATATCCACATTTTTTGTAAACTCACCGTCATCATATATATATTGAATTGCATTCTCCGATATATTTTCACAATGTATGTCAAAGTATTCCTTTTGAGTATTATGCCAATCTACCATCGTATCTCTAAAAATGATGATTTGCTTACACTGTGATTGTCCCGCTATATCGCATAACCCACTTCTTAAAGCTACAAAGTGACCTGCAAATTCCAGGTAATTACTAATCTGATGGAACGGAATTTTTAATCCAATACTTCCCCTAATTGGTCTTTGATCTCCGGCAATATTTGTAAACACACGGTATTCCATTTTTAATAAGCTTCTTGTCAACAGCTCCCAAAACTGATAAGGAAGCTCTGGAATTGTATTCGCGTATGGCGCCAATATTATGCTTCTATTTTTGATTAGTCCTTTCTTTGTTAATTCTTCCTCGTCTAAATATTCATCTCGAATGGATGGGAATTGCACTTGATAAGAGTCTAATCTAAAAAAATATTTTGCCCAAAATTTCGGAAAGGGAATCTTCTTATATCTGGCCATCGTATCCAATGTAGCGATACAACTACATACCACTATATTGGGATTTTCTATTTCAAAAAGTAATAGATATTTAACAAATGCATCCATCTCCTCTTTCGAAATCATTAAAACATTTTCTATTCCAAACAATTTTGCTACTCTATGTACACCCTCGGAAGCGACTACAATTTTTACATCAGAAGATTTTATTTTTGTTTTATATGCCTGAAAATATAAACCACCCGCAAATATATCTCCTAATGCGTCTAAATAGATAATCAAATTTTGATTCTTTTTTAGGTTTTCATAAACAGCGGCACCCTTGGTTATTTTTTCTATTTCTGAATCATAATTTTGATCCAGCCAGAATTTTTTCTCATTTTGGTTCTTTTCTTCATAACTCAAAAGATCCACCAAACTTACACTCACCACACTCCCAGATAAAAGCTGGAGCTGCGCTCTCATACTTTTTTCATATTTAGATGCAATTAATACAAGTGTTTCCTCTTCTTCCCATTCAATGTTCTCCGGCGCTAATATTGGAATACCATAGGCATTGTTGCCTTGCTTCTCTTCATCGTTATCAATAATGCCGCATATACTATAACCTTCCTGATAAAGAAAATTATTAATGTATTGAGTATAACCATTATAGCCAAATACAAAAATTCTCTTCTGATCAAACTTTTTTTGGAAAGCCAGTTCTTCTATTTTTGATCGAATCAAGTTTTCAATTTGACCCAAAGTTATACTCCTCCCTTAATCCTTTCAAAAAATATAAGGATATCGCAACATACTCTTCTAAAGTAAAAGCTCCTTTTTTCAAAAATTCTCCTACAGGCGGATTATAGCCATCCTTTTCCGTCAAAAATATGATTCTTGTGTCGGGAAATTCTTTCATGTGAAATAAGTTGAGATATTCCGCTATATTTTGTAAATCATTCTCTTCACAAACTCTCACTTTTCCGCCCGCTTCTGTAAAAGCTTCCGAATACTTTTCATTATCCAACAGAATATACACATTATTTTTGTGATAAAGCTTTATAAAATCTGGTAAATACTTTACCCCGTAATTGAGACATAATTCATTATCTGTTAACACTAAAAGAAAAGTAGTATCCAAATTCAGAACTTTCGTTTTCATTTTCTTTTGAAATATTTCTTTCCCTTTTCTTATCTTCAAGATTCTATCTTCAAAATCGTTATCCACTAATTTTGCTTCTCCTATCAGTGATCTTTTTCTATATCGTTTCACTGTCTTTAAATCTGATGTTTGTACAATGATCAACACAATAAATCATAAATTTTTTTTCCAACATTTCGTTTTTCGTATCTGTCATTTCTTTGCACTCTTGTATTTATGAAATATTCTAATGGCACTCTCATTTCTGGTAATTTTATATTTTCTTTTTCCGACTCTAAACATACGTCCTCAAAATATTGCTCTACTGCTCTTATTTCATCTTCCCAATAAATAAAAAACTTCTGATTTTCGTTCGTCTCCACGTTATATTCATACCAAGAAAAATCATCTCCACTTAAAAATGACAAATGCTTATCCTGATATCTAACCGCCATCACTCTCCACGCCATCCAAAATGGACTTCTGGAATCTGAAATCAACCATTCTGCCATTCTTTTCTTTTCAATCTTTCCATCATTTTTATCTAATACATATATGTGCGCCGCTGCAAGCGGCATTAAAAATATTTTTGAATCTGTACACACCGGAGCATAAAACGGATCGTATATATTTTCATCCATATCCTCTATAAAAAACTCTTCCATACTCTCTATTCTTCTGTTCCAATGCGCTACTACATTTGTTCCTCTTTCTTTTCCAACCAACCAGATATTTTCTCCATCTGTTGATGAAAGTCCACCTATCCCTTTCGTAGAAATCTTTAATTCCCTGATCTTCGTATGCGATGATTTTAAATTCAACTCTAATACTGCTTTCATACTGCTTATTGAAAGCAACGCCACATCTCCACTAATAATATGTCCATCGGAAAAATAACCACATGTATCTTCTTCCTTAATATTTTTTTCTATCGCTTCCACCCAATCTGTAATATATTCTACCTGCATTGATTTCGTATCCAGCTTAATAATTGCAGGATATGAATATCCGATCAAATAGACATTAAAATTATGATGAAAAACATTCCAGAATTTTATTTCCTGTTGACTCATTTTATAATGTCGTTTCAAAGGTCTCAGCGGTATATATGTAATGAAGTCCTCTTCCAGATCATAAACTGCAATTTTATCTGCCATTCCTGGTGAGAATATCAATTTATTTTCCACTTTCTCCACACAGCAATACAATAATTGTTTACTTAACGGCTCCCCATCAAACACTCTACAAATCCTTGCTTTTCGTGTTTTCTTATCCACCTCGCAAATCCCATTTCGATTCGCCAAAGCCATCCAGATCTTTCCGCCCTCTTCCACCATATTCATCGCCGCAGGTCTGAAATATATTCCATTGTATGTTTTCAAATTATTTTTGATTTCTCTCATCTCCTATTTTCTTCTCATCCTATTCTTCTCAATGAATACGATTAATTACCACTCTATACATTTTCCCTAAATCTCTTCTATTCTCATTTTCACGAACACATATACTTCCAGATATTTTGTGTAGAAGAAATGTCCTCCTCCAATACCCATATAACTTTCTCTTCTATACTTTGAACACATTCTCCCCTATACTCTTTCATTTGAAATAAGACACATTGGTCACTCCCAAAGATCTCTCCCTGGAAATGATGCGAAAGATACTTTCGCTTCGCTCCCTGCTACATCATGCCTCCGCATGTTCACAGGGTCCTGGCATACCCAATACGCAGTTTCCAGATACAAGAACATATACTCGCAAATACACACTCTTAGTCTGATTTTTCTACCTTCTAACGCCGTTTGAGCCATAAGGCCTTTTTTATATCATGAACCCGCCTTTTAGTCCTCACGGTAAAACCCCAGTTCATCGCCGAAATTCATCTAAATGGCTGTCCTTATGATCGATACACATTCCCATACAGAACCCCGTCCCCCTGCCCCCGTTTCTTTACATTGCGGGCAGTATTCATCTTCTCCTCCGCCTCATATCCACATTGCAGACAGACAAATTTTCCATCGTTCTTCTCTCCGATCGCGCCGCAATCACTGCACTCCCGACTGATATCCTTCCCCAGCACTTCCACGATTTCCACCGCATGTTCTTTACACTTCTGCTGCAGTCGTTTGCGGATATACCCTCGCTGCCACTGAGAGACCGAATAATTGATTTTCTTATTTTTTCCGCCTCCTTGCGGCTTTGGCAATCTCACCATATAGACTGTCTGCGGCTTTTCTTTCTGCAGGAATTCATTCAACTCATGGTTGATATAGCTGTGCAGTTGTTCCTCCATTCGCCTCTTCTTCGCAGAATACTTCTTCCGACCGGGATTGCTCTCCCGATTGCGATGGTACATTCTCGTCTGTTCACGCAGCCAGTCCGCATATTCCATCTGATATTCCCCCAGTTCTTCCCCATAGGAGTGACCCCCATCTGTAGTCAACATTGTACGCATTCCACAGGAAACACCGACCTGATTCTGATAATTTTCATGACTACGAATACTCACCTGAATCGGTACATGAATCTCGATTCTTTGTTCCTCCGGATGAAGCTTGATATAAAGCTGAGTGGTGTAACGATTATTGTCTGTCAACGGCACGAAAACCCTTTTGCGCTTCTCCTTGATGGAAATGTAAATCCCATGATCTGCATACCGGTATGCACGCTCTGCAATCGAAAATCCATCCGCCGCATCGGTATGTAATTTCCCGTGAATTCTTCGGACTTTTCTGCATAGATAGCGATGCAGCTTTTCCGGATCCACTCGTTCCGCCAATGCTTCATATTGCTCTTGAATCTCTTTTTTCAGTGTAATTGGACGTTGATTCAATACCGCCTCAAACGCATTATTTACTTTCAAAAGGAATCGAAGATAATGCTTTTCCTCCTGACTCAGCTCTTCATTCTTGCTGACTGCTCGCTGGATATCAGACTTTGTTTTGGTCCATTGACTTTTGATATCCTTCAACGCGTCAAACACCGCCAGATAGAAGTACACCGACGGCATTCCGAGTTTCTCCCGCAAACCACTTTCCGTCATTTCATTTTGTACCGTGTACCCCGGATATAATTTGGCAAGACCAGTTATCCCGCCAAAACGAAAATATACGACATTCTTTACTCGTTTATAATCCTCCGCAACATCCTGGAGTTTCTGCATATTTATCTCCGAAATTGGCTCTTTATTGTACTGATGAATTGTCTTACATGCTTTCTCTGTCAGCATTCATTCCTCCAATTTTCTTTTCTGAGCTTCTGAAATCACAAAAAATACAATTTTACACGGTTTTTACCTAACTCTGAACTTACAGAAAACTATACATTTTAGTAAGTTTTTTTCTTGGACAATTTCCACAAAAAACAAAGCTTATTTTTATTGACTTTTTGCCGATATTTAATATAAGATATATACTAAGAAACAAAAAAAGAAAGTTTGCCAAAATGTATACGTTTTGGCAAACTTTTTTCCATAATAAAAATATGCCATTAATAGCTATTTTTCAGAACATAGATTATATTTTACAAACAAGAAAATATCCAGAATACGGATTAGAAACAATTTAGATGAAAATGACTGAAAAATCTGGTCTCTCTGAATTTAAAAAATGTGCAAATCACCTTTAAATGCAATAAAGGAGCGGGATTTATAAAATCCCACTCCAACTATTGACTTAGAACCCCAAACTCACACGAAAACCAAATCCTTACGTCTATGTGTGCCATGCAAGGCGCTTCACCGCCGAGTGATGTTCCCCGGTCAGCCAATCCACATCATTGGTGATCCAATCCATGATTTCCAACTGGCGCGTCTCCCAGTCAATGGTAGTCTGTCTGGAAGCTTCCGTCTCCTCCAACTCCATGGTCGTATCAATCTCGTTATAACCAAAAATATATCCGCCTGCACACCAGATACTGAAATTGCTGTCCGGCCCCGGATCCACTTTTCCGCCCCGGCTGGCGGCAAGCTCGTCATGTCTCCTTTTATACTCCTCCTCGCAGCCCGGTTTTAATTTCGTCATAAACACTCTGTGGCGAATCAGTTCCTTACATTCTCTCACCACGCCATAGTTCTGATACATCAGACGCATCTCTTCTCCCGGAGTGGAAATCCAACAAAACGTATCTTCCATTTTCTGTATCAGCGTATCTCTGATACTGCTCTCCTCGTCGGACAATACCGCTTCATCGGCCGTCTCATAGTACCCAAAAATCAAGTCCCCGGCATTCCAGATACTAAAATTCCTCACGCTGTTTCTGTCCAGGAATCCAGTCAGTTCCGGCCAGATTTCTCCGAGACATTTCCGATACGCATTCATTTGTCCCTCTTTTACTTTCATTGCAAATCCATGTCGTTCCATTTGTCTCCTCCTTTTCTTTTTCTTTCTTGAATTAATTTAGACAACTGCAAAAAACATAACCTTGCTGAATATTCTGATAATATCTTCTGTGAAAATCCATTTTGCGCCATGGAATCAAGACCATAGAAGGCTGGAGGGCCATCCCCGACTGCCTTCTGTTCCCCTGGGCTTGATGAAATGTTCGGCGCAGTCGGATTTGAGCAGAATATATTATCAGAATATTCTCCTAGTTTGGAGGTTCGCAATTGCCTGCTAAATTCCGTTACAAGATTCGAATATCAAAGAATACTTTCTCAAAGTGTACCCGGCAAATTGCACAAAATGTGTTCGGAATTGTGACTGCGCAGGAGCTTAGGGCTTCTTAATGTTCTGCCAAACCACAGCAATTCGGCGGCACGGATGCCGACGAAAGCCCGATCTGCGCCACGGACGGCGCATTGAGGGCGGTTGCGTCCCCTTTTCAATATTTTCATCAGAACATTTTAGAAGCGCTTAGATCCGTAGCTCGGAACAATGAAGAATACGTTTTGTGCAATTTGCCTCTACCAATTAGAAAAAGACACTTTTGACACCCGAACCACTATAGATAAATGCGAAACAAATAAGTACTCTATTTCAACTGCCGAATAAAAGCGAGCGGTGTCATATGATATTTTTTCTTAAACGCTCTGTGAAAATAGGAAAGATTATGAAATCCAACCGACAGAGAGACTTCCAAAATCGAAGTGTTTCCCTGCTCAAATAGTTCCACGGCCTTCTCCAGACGCAAATTATTGATATATTCCACGCAAGTCATACTCATGTGCTTCTTAAAAAATCGCATAAAATGATATTCACTGAAATAGCAAAGTTTCGCCAACTCCGCAACTGAAATTGTCTCTGCATAATTCTGTTCAATATAATCCAATACCTGTTTTAATTTATCGGACGACACCCGAACGTCGGAGGCAGTCTGTTTTTCGCTGTATGGGAGCAGAAGAAAAATGACCTGCAAAAGCAATGATTTCAACGCAAGCTCATATCCCCTGGCAGCATCGTTATACAACGTGGTAATCTGGTCAAAAATGTTTCGAAGCAGATCGTATACAGGCTCTTTCCGTGTGATGAGACACGGCATCGAAATTTCCTGATTCATGATCGGTGTGAGGTAACGCGTAGAACAGACATCTGTGGAATTTCCGCCCAAAAAATTCATATGAAACACGTAGGTTTCCGAAAGAACCTCCTCACTTACACCGCATGAAATTGCATGAAGAACCAACGGCGGAATAAACAAAAGATCTCCTTCTTTTACCTCATAATCTGTTAAATCCACCTGATAAGAACAAGCGCCTTTCGTAATCAACGTAAGCTCGGCCTCTTCGTGCCAATGTGTTGTAACCACCGGATACTCCACAGAAAGTCTAGTAATATATTTTTGTACCGGAAAAGAGGCTTCACCGTGTTTTGCATTTTCTTTTTGTTCTATGGCAAGTGAACGCAGCTTTTTCATAGTCCCTCCACAAAAGCAATATTGTGCAATAACATGCTAAAATACTGCAAGAAAATGAAAGTGATACATCTTATAATAGCAGTATAATACATCTCAGCCCAGTGCTCAACAGATTTATTCATAAACTGAAAACAAAGGAAATAAAGCAGTGGAGACCAAGCACAAAATGGAGGGAACATTATGAGTAGAAAACAATGGAACGACAAGGTAGTATATCAGATTTACCCAAAAAGCTTTTTAGACACCAATGGAGACGGTATTGGCGATCTGCGGGGAATCATCTCAAAGTTGGATTATCTGAAGGATCTGGGAATTGATATGATCTGGCTGTCACCGATTTACAAATCCCCGTTCGTCGACCAGGGATATGACATTGCAGATTATTATGCAATCGCGGAAGAATTTGGAACCATGGAAGAATTCGACAAGTTGTTGGCAGAAGCTAAAAAGCGAGACATTCAGATTATCATGGATCTGGTCATCAACCACTGCTCCGATCAGCATGAGTGGTTTCAGAAAGCTCTGGCTGATCCGGAGGGAGAATACGCGGACTATTTCTTTTTCCGGGAAGGCAAAGACGGGAATCCCCCAAATAATTATCGCTCCTATTTCGGCGGAAGCTGTTGGGAACCAGTTCCGGGAACCAATAAATACTACTTCCACATGTTCGCCAAAGAACAACCAGATTTAAACTGGGAGAACCCGAAGCTGCGCCAGGAACTCTATGATATGATCAACTGGTGGCTGGAAAAAGGCGTGGCTGGTTTCCGCATCGACGCTATTATTAACATCAAAAAGGATCCGACATTCCCTGACTTTGAGCCGGATGGAGCCGATGGCCTGACCGGCTGCTGGAGAATGGTGGAAAGTGTGGACGGCGTCGGAGACTTGTTAGAAGACTTAAAGAAACATACCTTCCAAAAATATGACGCCTTTACAGTAGGAGAGGTCTTCAATATGAGGGATGAGGAACTGGCAGAGTTTATCGGAGAAGACGGCCATTTTTCCACGATTTTCGATTTCTGCGCTCATAATCTGAGCGACGGGGAACACGGCTGGTATGACGCACCACCGCTAAATTTCCAGAGATGGCGGGAAGCAATTGTAAATTCCCAGCTTGAGATTCAAAACTGTGGATATGAGGCAAACATCATCGAAAACCATGACGAGCCGAGAGGTGTATCACGCTTTCTGCCGGAATATGCCAGGACCCCAGCCGGAGCAAAAATGCTCGGAACCGTAAGTATTCTGCTCCGCGGAATTCCATTTATCTACCAAGGGCAGGAAATCGGAATGCAAAACGCCGTATGGAACAGCATCGAAGAGTACGATGACATCAGCACCAAAGATCAATATCGGATTGCCCGGGAAGCCGGACTTTCAGAGAAAGAGGCGCTGGAAGTCTGTGGCAGAATGAGCCGCGACAACGCCAGAACCCCGGTGCAATGGGATGCTGGCGAACATGCGGGATTTACCGAAGGAACTCCCTGGATCAAGGTAAACCCCAATTATAAAGAAATCAACGTCACAGACCAAGAGAATGATCCAGATTCCGTGCTGAACTATTACCGCAGACTGATCGCCGTCCGCAAATCCCCAGAATACAAAGAAGTGTTTGCAAGCGGTAAATTTGTTCCCGTTTTTGAAAATACGGAATCCGTCATGGCATTTTACCGCGTGGACGCTCACAAACGGATCCTCTTGGCCGCTAATTTCGGAAAAGAAACGACAACATTGAAACTGGAATATCCGATGAAAAAAGTGATTCTTTCGAATCAGGGGTCTGTCAATATTGATACGTCAGAACACGCCGGAAATACATTGACATTGAGAAGTTGTGAGGTAGTAGTTCTGGATTGTGAATAAATACCGTTTTGATATAATGAGACAGCCGGGAAATGAAACGAAACATTTCCCGGCTGCCCACTTCAGAATTCTATCGAAGCTTACACGCTTCTTTGTACTGTACTGCAATGAGCTGTCTCAATTCCCATTCTTCCTCCCCCAGCCCACAGTACGTCTCAAGCGCCTTTTCTATTCCGTATTTCTCTACATAATCTGTAATCTCCACACTCGCAGGATCACTTTCCTCCCGATAAAGGAATCCATATGCAATCCCTTTCGCCAGATAAAACGGCAAAATATGATGCTTTATACAGAGCAAAGCCGGTCCGACAAAGCGATTATTCCTGGACAGCTTCTTTTTGGGATCCGCCGCCACCCTGGAAAGCATATCCTGAAGATTACGATTCTTAGGAGCATTCACATTCGACGCGATCCACTCCTGATGATCTTCTTCATCAAACTGATATTCCGCCTGAATCGCTGCATCCGCCTCGTAAAATGCCCCCAGCGAACAGTCTTCGATCCACTCATCATCATAGGTATCCCGAATGTAAGTGTAGCCTTTCGCTTTGCCAAGAAAGGCAAGCATGCAGTGCTTCATATTTCCACAGTACACTCTCTGATAAATCTGTGCCCGTCCTTGCTTTACTCTGCTGGCCTGTTTTACTTCCGGCAGTTCTCCCAGAAATGTGTCTTCATCAATTTCAATGTGCCCGTCCATTCTGGTAGACACCGCAAAAGCATCTTCATCCAGCAATTCCTGAGGAGAAGGCATCGCCGCCATTCCAACCAGAACCTGAGAAATCCCTGTCTTTTCTTTCAGATAGACGCTCGCTTTCTCATTTCCTTCGAGCATTTTTGTCAGTTCCGTCTCAAAATAGTCCGGTGCTCCCAACGCATTGACGCAAAGCAAAATATTAAGTGGTTCTGCATCATGCTCCGCACGATATGCGATTGCTTCTTTCAGATTCCGGCAGATGTCCGCAAACGCGCCCTCATACACGCAGCAGGCAATCAAATCCATATGCTTCATATGCTCAATCAAATCGGCAGGATCCGATGAATCCAACACCTCGAAATCCTTTACCCGTATGCGCCGCCGCTCATCTGCTCCAACCCGTTCGACCAGATATGTACCCTGCTCTTTCAGCCGCCGCATGCGGTCTGCCATCACGTCGTAAAAATACAGATGATATCCCGACTCAAAAAACAAGCCTCCGATGACTCCCCTTCCAATATTTCCGGCGCCAATCACTAATAATTCCTTCATAACAGTTCTCCTACCTTCATCCAATAATGCCAACAGCAAACAACAGAATACCGGCAAGAATTGTTCCAATCAGAAGCGGAACCACTTTTACCCCTTTTTTCAGCAGCCAATACTCAACTCCTATCAGTCCAAGCTTCAACATTCCCGGCAAGATACTGTCCAGCGCTTCCTGAAGCACAACACCGCCGTTCTCAACATCTCCTATCGTAAGCGGCGTACTGACATTAATTGTATAAAATACCATCGCTCCGATCGCCATCAGCCCGACAACAGAGCAGGCATAGGTCACCTTATCCATGATTCCGGATTTCTGGGACTGTACCATAAAATCCATTCCCATCGCATAGCCATATTTCAGACTGTACCATCTCGACAGGTAATTGGGAACATTAAAAATCACCAGATACAGAATCGGTGCAAAAACATTTCCTTCTGCCGCCATACCAATCACAAGCGATGTTGCCAGGATTCTTAGTGTAGCCCAAAATAAGGTGTCTCCAATCGCAGATAATGGTCCCATCAACGCAGTTTTTACACTGTTGATTGCCGTAGCGTCAAAGTCCGGATTCGCCGCATTTTCTTCTTCCATCGCTATGGAAATACCCAACGGAAATCCCTCGACATAAGTTGTCACATTGAAATATTCCATATGGCGCTTTTTCGCTTTGATACGCTCCTCTTTATCATCATAAATTTTATCAATAATCGGCAGCAAAGAAAACGTATATCCACTGTGCATCTGCCCCGGATAATCATTCATACAATCCGACGCCATATATCTCATATATACTTTTTTTAAATCTTTTTGATCAATCCTAGAACTCATTCTCGTCACCTCCTGCGATATCGGTTGCTTCCTGTTTATGATTCATCGAATTTATCAAAAGCAGAGCAATCATCACCGCCAGGAATGTTACGGCGATTGTAGACATACCCGCGCACGCTGCCAGTATAAATCCGATAAAGAAAAACGGAGACATCTTTTTCGTAATAATCATCTGCAACAGCAGTGCAAACCCTACTGCAGGCAGTAAATTGGCAGACGCCGCCAACCCATTGATGATAACCGTCGGAATCGCATTTACCGCCGCTTTTACAACGGAACTCCCAAGATAAACACATACAAATCCATATACAAAATAGATACAGAACGTGGTAAAAAAGCTGCCTGCAATATAGACTCTTGAGGCGCCCTTCGAATCATCCTTTTCCAGATACTTCATCATGACCTGACCAAACACAGCATTGATCATTTTACAGCCGATAAAAATGAATCCACCCAGCAATGAAATCGGAAGCGCCATCGCTGTCGCAACGGCTTCTCCACCGCCGGTCAGAATTGCAAATGCCGTACAAATCGCTCCTGCGGATCCAAAGTCCGGACTTACTGCCGCTCCAACCGGAAACGAACCGATAAACATCAGTTCCAGAATACTTCCCATAATCACTCCCTGTACCGGATCTCCCAAAAACAGTCCCGTCAACGTGGCTACGACCAACGGCCGACTCGTCATAGTATCGCCATAAAACCATTCAAATTTGCACAGGCCCAACGCAAGGCCTACCAATAATGCTTTGACTAACATACTTTATCCTTTCTCTCCACTCTCATTTGTCCAATAGTTTTTCATCCACTTCTATCATCGTTTCCGTCGGAACCTGCTGAATTTCCAATCTGACATTCTTGGCAAGCAGACGTTTCAGCACTTCCACATCGTCCGGGGTCACATTGATCGCCTTACTCAGCGCTTTCGTGTTCTCATTTGCCGGAAGTCCTCCAAGATTCACACGTTTCAATTCCGGAAGTGCGTCTGTCAACCGCTCGATATCGCGAATATTATTTACAATGATAAACAGATTATATTTGTCCGTCACTCCGGACTTGATCGACGCAATGGAATCCTCCAACGATTTGATCACTACTTTCATCCCCTGTGGTTTTGACAACAGTAACATAGATCGATGCATCTCATCTTTTGCAACTGCATCATTGGCAATCAAAATGCAATCTGCTCCGATATGTCTGGACCAACTCATCGCCACCTGTCCATGGATCAGACGATAATCCAGCCGCAATAGCTTAATCATACACAATCCCTCCTTTTCGCCCTTTTCTAATCATTTTCTTTTTGTTTCAATAATCCCATATAACGCAAAAAGCATGCCAAATTAGTGTCATGCTTTTTGCAAACGCTTTCTCAAACTGTCTCCAGGCCCTATATTCCCGTTAAAATATCATAAATATATCCTATTTCAGAAATTGGAATTTTCACTCTATAGGTCTTCTCAATCACACTAAAAACCTCTTGAATCTGTTGAATTTCTTTTTTGTGAATCTCCTGGAAATGTTCCTGTTCCGGATAACTCGTAATCGCCGAATTGCGAATCAGCCGCTCTATCAAACAGCCTATATGAATGGAAAGGCTGATCTTCGTACTATTCTTCAACTTCTTTCCAATGATGTATTCATACTGATTCAGAGCCGCCTCAATATAATTTAAAATCTTCTCCGTATCCAGGATTGTCAGAAATCCGATCAGCCTGTTCATCGTAAAGTTGCGGATCAAACCATTATTGATCTGCTCCATCGCTTCCTGATCCACAACACTTTTCAGCAAATCCGCCAGTTTTTCCGCTGCCTCCCCGGATACCAATTCATCCAGCGGTATAAATGATTTCTCATCAATTTCAGTATTCTTTGTCCCCACAATACCGAGTATCTCATATTTTTGATGAAGCTCTTTTCTGGTTTCCTTATTCTGCAGCTGATCATAATCATATGAAATCACCTGAATATCGATTTCCTCCGGAATGCTGTCTTCAATCAAGTGACGGAGCTGCTCCGCCGTCCCGGTGCCGGTAATACAACAGGTCAATATGATGTTCTGTTTCTGTATCTTGGGATAAATGATTTTGCACTCCGTCTTATTTTTTTCTTCGAGCACGGGAGCAATCTCTTCCAACATTGCTCCGTTTTGAATCAAATCCCCGACGATAAGCGCCATCTGTGTGGAAATATTATTGATCATCATCATCGGCGCCGTCAGATCGCTTTCTACCGAACGATAGATTTCCCGCAAGGATCCCATATCCACCATCAGAATTATCCCCTGACTGACATCGTTCTTTCCAATATATTCTTTCACCCATTCTACGATATCCGATACGTTCTTCTCAATCGGCATATCGACAGACTCAAACACATAACCTCCCAGAATCCTGTTAGCTACATCCGCAACACTGCTGGCCGTCGCATATCCATGCGCAATGATCACCGATTTCGGCTGTTTTTTTGCAACCGATGTCTGTAGAAGACTGTGAATATAAATCGTCAATGGAATTACATCTTCTTTTCTGGAAATAATATCCATCTTTAACGATAACATATCCAAAATACGCTCTGCGATAAAAACTTCCCTCTGATATTCTTTTAAAATATATTGCATAAATGCATCCGGAATCTGAATCCGTTTTCTGAAAAATGCCTGATTCATATAGAAAAAATAGGCTGTAATTACATACAGGCTATTCCCTCCCAGTTGAATATTACAACCGTATTCCACGTATCGAAAAGCCTCACGAACGCAATTTACAATATATTGGCGCATCGCATTCTCTGTTTCGGAGGTCTGACTGTAAACCATCTTATCCAGAATATCATTCACCGCATGCAGACAGCGGCTTTCAAACTGCTCTTTCGCATAATTCTGATTTTGAAATTCTTCAAAAATAGAAATCAGTTTTGAAAATAATTCACGGTAATAATTTTTTTCTGATTTTTCTCCGCTAAGAAGTTTCCGCACACTCATATCCGGCTTGATCTCAACCGCATGAAAGTTTCCAATTTTATTCTCCATCTTTGCGACAAACGCTGCCACTACCTCTTCCGGCAAATGCTCAAAATGAATTTCTATTTTCTCTTTTCCTTTCTGGCGCGCATATGCCGTTGCACAAATATATTTGATTTTATTTTCCAGATCACCAACATTTCCCTGAAATGAATGGTTCAGCAACGCTCCCATCACATTGCCGGATACAAAAAGCGTTTTATGAAAAATCTTGCTTTCTTTGATCAAAAAGTGGTAAATAAATTGAAGTCTTTCCGTTTCTCCACGTTCTTTCAGCGACGGTATCTGTATCACAACCGGTATTCTCCTGAGAAACGTCTCCAGAAAACTGGACTGCAAATCTTCTGTCGTCGCCATCACAATTCTGACGTTTGCCTTGTGCCAGCCTTCGCTCTCCCCCATTCTGCGAAAGATTCCCTGATCCAGAAATACAAATAACTTTTCCTGCCCTTCACTGTTCAGACGATGTACCTCGTCCAGAAACAGCATACCGCCGTCCGCCGCTTCGAGCAGTCCTTTCTGCGTTGTATAAGCGCCTGTAAACGCTCCTTTTACATAGCCAAATAAATTACTGGACAACAATTCCACATTGTTCACATACTGCGCACAGTTCATAACCACAAACGGCGCATTTTCCGCAAAGATTCCCTGTTGAACGGCAATCTCATAAATCTTTCTCGCCAGAAAACTTTTCCCCACACCTGTCGCTCCGTGTAAAAAAACCGGAAGACTCATATTCGGATAAAATATGGACGTTTTTATCTGATCAACCGCTTTTTTCAGACTTCCATTTGCACCAACGATATTCTGAAAAATATAGTCAGGATCTGCGTCGTCAGACAGCACCATATCCCTGAATTCCACCCCTTCATCCTGCATTTTCTCCGCCATCAATTCTTTCACACTGGTATAGACATCCTTTGACACTGGGAAAAATGCCTGTTCAAATTCCTTTTTATCAAAAAAACGAACCGGCCTTGTATTAATTTTAAAAAAATTTTTCCCGACTTCCTGATTCAGATACAAACTGACCGTATTCCTTTTCACATGATAATACGAAGCGATGGCGTCCGCCGTAAGACTGGTATCCAATTCATCCAAATTGACTTTTCCTGTATTCTCTTTTACATACCGGACGATCGAATCTCTCAACAATGACTTTCCCCCCTGTTCTGATTGCATAGTATTATCATATATACATATATCGTAAATATCAAGTCTCTGAATTCATGTCGCCTGTTCGACGGCGGACTTTCACAGTAAACCTGGCACAAATTTTGCTTGTTTATATTAAATATAATCTGATTTTCAGATATTTTAATCATAGGAGAAGAGAGAATGAAAAGAAAATTTTTGATCGCGACGCACAGTACTTTTGCGCAAGGCATACGAAATACTTTGGAAATGATTCTTGGAGAACAGCCCTCTGTTTCTACCCTGTGCGCTTATACCGACGGCGCTTCCGATATTGAAAGTTCCGTGAAGAAAATAGTGGATTCTCTGGAACCAGACGAGGAATTGATTATCGCAACAGACCTGTTCGGCGGAAGTGTAAATAACGCATTTATGAACTATATTTCCCACCCGCACATTCATTTAATCGCAGGAGTGAATTTGCCATTGCTTTTTGAATTGCTTACAAATTCTGAGACACTCCCTGCAGAAGAACTCATCGAAAATGCCGTCTCAAATGCAAAGGAACAAATATTATACTGTAATTCTCTGTTAACTCAAACGATAACAGAAGATGTATTCTAATTGGCAAACAACAATATCATTGATTTTTAATAATAATGACGGTAGGAAAATGATATCTTCCCACCGTCATTATTTATGATCAATCAAAGAGTTTCGTAATATCCTGATGTCGGTTACTGAACCCGCCCCACCATATCAGAAACACGCTCAAAATGATACTGCTCCATATACCGCTCAATTCCTTCCACAATTTCTACGGTTGCATAAGGATTGAAGAAATTCGCGGTTCCAACAGAAACCGCCGTGGCGCCTGCCAGGATAAATTCCATCGCATCGTCCGCCGAAGCGATGCCGCCCATCCCGATAAGCGGGAGTTTGACCGCATGTGCCACTTCGTAGACCATACGGACCGCGATCGGCTTGATCGCCGGACCGGAAAGTCCTCCTGTCTTGTTAGCCAGTGCAAAAGTCTGTTTATGGATATCAATCTTCATCCCCGTCAATGTATTGATCAGGGAAATCACATCGGCACCTCCCGCTTCCACGGCTTTTGCCATCTCCGTGATATCCGTCACATTCGGACTTAATTTCATAATCACCGGCTGTCTCGCCCGCTTTTTCACTTCTTTTGTAATCGCCTCCGCGGCCTTCGGATTCTGTCCAAAGGCAATACCGCCTTCTTTCACGTTTGGACAGGAAATGTTGATCTCCAGCAAATCCACCGGCTCGTCTGCCAGACGTTCCACGACTTCACAATAATCCTCGGTTGTTTTTCCGCAGACATTTACAACCACTTTGGTATCGTACTGTTTCAGGAACGGCAGATCCCGTTCACAGAATAAATCCATTCCCGGATTTTGCAGACCAATCGCATTCATCATTCCGCCGGCAGTCTCTGCGACACGCGGTGTAGGATTCCCCGGCCACGGCACGTTCGCAACCCCTTTCGTCACTACCGCCCCGAGACGGTTTAAATCCACAAATTCTCCATATTCCACGCCGGAGCCAAAGGTTCCGGACGCTGTCATTACCGGGTTCTTCAACTCGACTCCGGCCAGATTAATTGTCGTATTCATCAGATCTCCACCTCCGAAGCCAAAAATACGGGGCCGTCTTTACATACCCGTGCATTATGGACATTACTGTGCGCATCCTTCTCCCTGGTCTGACACACACATCCCAGGCAGGCTCCGATTCCACATGCCATCCGTTCTTCCAGAGAAACATAGCAAGGAATACTTTTTTCCTGCGCATACTGCTTCAACGCCCGCAGCATCGGCGTAGGCCCGCAAGCGTAGATCAAATCTGCGCACAACTTATTTTCATGAATCGCATCCAGCACATTTCCTTTCGTGCCCGCACTGCCGTCCTCCGTTGCGATTACCAGATCTCCATACTGTTTCAAATCATCCGTCAGAAACAGTTCGTCCCGATATCCCATCACCAGTTGTTTTTCCGCGTCGAGCCGTTTTGCCAGCTCCAGCATCGGCGGCACACCGATTCCGCCCCCGATGAGAAACACTTTCTTGTTCTTTCCTGCCTCCATCGGAAATCCATTTCCCAGAGGTCCCATCACATCCACAACATCCCCTGCCTGAAGATGTGAAAAAGCTTCCGTCCCCGTACCTGCACCGGTCACCCGATAGACAATCCGAAGACGGCCTTTCTCCCCTTCGATCTCGCAAAGGCTGATCGGTCTTGGAAGCAGCTTACTGCCATCCTCGGTATAGACAGAGATAAATTGCCCCGGCACCGCCGCTTCTGCAATTCTCTCCGTCTGTATCCACATACTGTAAATATCAGCGGCGATTGATTCCTGTGAAATCACGACCGCCTTTTCTATCCATTTCTTTGACATTGATATGTTCTCCTTGTTGCCTACTGTCATCTGGTAGACAATTACCAAATCTATTCCTCAACAAATATCCGAGGAGTGCGTTTACGAATGATCCGCTGTACGAGTCTCCAGTGCGCCTTCGATATCTGCCACCATCGCTTCCACGGCCGCTCTGGACGCATCGCCAAAGTTTTCCGGTCCGAATTTTGCATAAGCTTCCTGCTTGTAAGCCGCGATGATTCCTCGTGAGGAATTCACAATTGCTCCCAGCCCGTCCTCATTGAAGAAGTGTACCAAATCTTTGCCCTTTCCTCCCTGCGCGCCGTATCCCGGCACCAAAATAAAGGATTTCGGCATCACTTTGCGGAGCACTTTCCCCATTTCCGGGTACGTAGCTCCCACCACTGCTCCGACATAGCTGTAGGAATCGCCCATACATGCTTCGCCCCACTGCGCCACTTTCTCTCCGACCAGTTCGTATAATGGTTTCCCGTCGATCAGTTGGTCCTGAAATTCTCCGCTGGACGGATTCGAAGTTTTTACCAGAATAAACAGACCTTTCTTCTCTTCCCTGCAGACGTCAAGAAACGGATTGATACCGTCAGAGCCCAGATAAGGATTGACCGTTATAAAATCTTCGTCAAACGGCGCATATTCCTGAGCGCCCACCTTCACTTTTCCAAGATGGCCTGCCGCATAAGCCGCGGATGTGGAACCAATGTCTCCTCGTTTCACATCGCCGATCACCACCAGACCTTTACTCTTACAGTAGTCCACCGTCTTTTTAAACGCCATCAGTCCCGGTATGCCAAACTGTTCATACATCGCGGACTGCGGCTTCACCGCCGGAATCAGATCATAGGTCTTGTCCACAATTTCTTTGTTGAACTGCCAGATTGCCTCCGCAGCACCCTCCAGCGTTTCTCCATACTCCTCATAAGCTTTCTTCTGCACATGTTCCGGTACATAAGAAAGCATCGGGTCCAAACCGACCACGATCGGTGCGTTCGTTTTCTTGATATTTGCAATTAGTTTTTGAATCATACTTTCCTCCATTCCGTGCACGTTTCGTCACACAAACAGGTATATCATTTGTCCGTTTTCTCATATACGACCTTTCCGTCCACAATCGTATATTTTACGTTACCTTTCACCCTTCTTCCATCGAAGGGAGTATTTCTGCCCTTAGAAAGAAACGTATTCTTGTCGATCGTATATTCTTCATTGGGATCAAAAATCACTAAATCGGCAATCTTTCCTTCCGAGACGGCTCCTTTCTCCGTCAATCCCAGAATCCTCGCAGGGTTGTAACTCATCTTCTCCACCATCTGCATCGGGGTAAGAATCCCGGTCTCCACAAGTTCTGTGTAGGTCAGACTTGCAGAAGTCTCCAAACCTACAATTCCAAAAGCCGCGTCTTTCATGGACCCATTTTTTTCTGACTCTCCATGCGGCGCGTGGTCCGTGGAAATTACATCCATCGTTCCATCTTGCAGCCCCCGTCTCAGCGCTTCCACATCCTCCCGACCGCGAAGCGGTGGATTCATTTTAAAGTTTCCGTCGTCTCCAGGAATATCTTCCGTACAGAGCGTAAAATGATGCGGGCACACTTCCCCGGTGACCGGAAGTCCTTGCTTTTTCGCCAAAGCGATCATCTTCACACTATCTTTCGTAGAACAATGGCAGAGATGCAGCCGCACACCGGTCTCCTTTGCCAGCAGAATATCCCGCGCCACAATCACGTCTTCCACGGCATTGGTGATTCCTTTCAGTCCCAGCGCCTCCGCCTTCGCATCCGCATTCATCACGCCGCCTTCCACCATACTGGCATCTTCGCAATGTGCAAACACCGAAATCCCCGCTTGCTTTGCCTCTTTCATTCCCTTCCGGTATAGGGACGCTTTCATGACGGACTTGCCGTCCTCGCTGATCGCATGGCATCCGGCTCTGGCCATGTCTTCTATATCCGCCAGTTCCTCTCCATTCTGTCCCTTTGTGACGGCTCCAAGCTGAATCACATGAACCGGACTTTCTTCATTCACACGACTGTGTACGGACTCCACCGCACGCCCGGTGTCGATCACCGGTTTTGTATTCGGCATCGCGCAGACCGTCGTGATACCGCCTCTCGCCGCAGCACGCCCCCCGGTCGCCAGAGTCTCCTTGTATTCCAGTCCAGGGTCCCGCAAATGTACGTGCAAATCCACAAATCCCGGCATCACATAACATCCTGCCGCATCTATGCAGCGGACCTCTTCTTTCTTATCCTTACCTTCTTTGATGATCTCTTCTCTCGTAATCTTTTCAGCAATTCTGACAATCCGTTCGTTTTCCACAAAAACATCGCACTTCTCATCTCTCTTCGTCAGCGGATCCAGAACATGCCCATTTTGAATCAGAAGTTTCATTCTCTTTGCCCTCTCTGTTTTCTGCTTAGACAGAATCTCCCAGAAACCTGTCCATAAATTTACTATAACAGATTCTAAGGGGAAAAGTCTACCGGAATTTCACCTCCGTAAAGAATGCCCTTTACGAATGCAAATCACTCATCGCCTGATTCAGCAACGTTTCCACATCATCCATCTTTTGCAGAATTTGTTTTTGTTCCTCCTCAAACAAAAGACCTTTATTGTACCGATAATAACGATCACACCCGTTTTCCTGCAAAAAGCGCAGGCTATAGTAATTGGCGTTTAATTCGGTAATAAAAGAGACCATTTCCTGACTGTCTCCAAATGCCTCTTCCATAAAATCAAATGCGTATTCCAGGCTCTTTGCCGCCCTTTTTAGAATTCGCTCCCGCTCTTTTGTCTCATCCCCAAACAACAGTTTTACCTGTGCAAACGCTTCCTCGCCTGCAAACTTTTTCTCCCTGACTACCGCCGCATAGCGATCCAACGCTGACAGAGCTTGATTCCAGACTCTTTTATCCCAACTGTTCAGAACTTCCAGGCGTTCTTCCGTTTCATAATCTTTTCTCGCAGTTTCCGCCGTCTGCTCCATACTGACTTCCCGAATATTCTGCCCATACGGTTTCAAATATTCGTAAATCTTCGTCACAACCCCGTCGATCATACAGTATTCCCGGAAATATTCACCGAGCCGGCCGCTCAGAAGATTGACCACACAAAGTTTCTCATCAAACGACGCGATTCTCAATTTTTCAACCGCCTCCTTCGTCCATTTCCCATCCAACAGATCTCCCACGCCGTAATCCTGCTTGTATTTCTGATATAGTTCCAGATAATTGGCGAAATCTTTTGCGATCTTCCAGTGTTGAATGTACTGAAATACCACTTCCCGATCTACTGGAATCTGCAATCGCTCATACGTCTGAAGCAGTTGGGATAAATCTTCCCATCCTCTGGCGGTCGCAAACTGTTTGCCATCGACAGTAGTCTCTATTTTATAAAAGCTCTCTCTGCGCATTTCCAAATACGAGATGATCGCGGGATGAATATTTTGTCGATATGCATATTCGATCCAGACTTCCAGGTTTTCTTCCACATCTATTTTCTTGATCCGATCCAATGTGACCACATCAAATTCCCGGACAGATTTATTGTATTCCGGCGGATTTCCTGCAGACACGATGATCCATCCTTTCGGAACTTCCTGATTCCCAAAGGTTTTCTTCTGAAGAAACTGTAGCATCGTCGGCGCAAGCGTCTCCGATACGCAATTGATCTCGTCGATAAAGAGAATTCCTTCCTGACACCCGGTCTTTTCTATTTTCTCATAGACGGAGGCGATAATCTCACTCATTGTATATTCCGTCACAGAATATTTATTTCCCCCATACTCTTTTTCCTGAATAAAGGGCAGACCAACTGCACTCTGCCTGGTATGATGTGTGATCGTGTAAGCCACCAGACCGACCCTACAATCCCTGGCAATCTGCTCCATGATCTGCGTCTTCCCGATTCCCGGCGGTCCCATCAGAAGCACCGGCCTTTGCCGAACCGCCGGAATCTGATAGTCTCCAAATTCATCTTTCTGTAAATACGCACGAATCGTATTTTCTATCTCCTGTTTTGCGCGCTTAATATCCATTGATCCATCCTTTCCCCAAAAACATTTCCACCAGACGATTATTTTTATACTTCCAACAACGCATCTTCCGACAGCACGATCTGAATCGCCCAGGGCGGTACATCTCGATTCCGGTAATCCTCCTCCAAAAAAACAAACGCCGTTTCGAAAGGAGGCATTCTCTTAGGATAGATTCCAAAACCGTCCGTAAAATAAATCATTCCTTTTAACTGTTCAAACACGCCCTCGCGAACCAACCGTTCCACATGCGCGAACGCCGGACGAAAATCGGTTCCGCCGCCGCCCTTTAATACAAGCTGTTCCATATATCGGCGTAATTCTTCCTCATTTGTAATCACCTGTTCCTGCTGCACCCGTTCATCACACTGAAGAACTCGTATATGAACTTTGTGGAAAAAACTCTCGTTTTCACTCAGGACAGAATACGTCTCTTCCAGAAATCTTTCCACCAATGTTCCGGAACAGGACATCGACGTGTCAATCACGATCACAAATTCCTGAATCTTTTTGATCTCTCGCGTCTCCTGCGGTTCAATCAACGGCATATTTCCATAAAGTTGAAGCCCATAACTGTAGAAAACATAGTCGAACGTATCCGGATCTAGACGAGGTTCTTCCTTCAGCACCGCAAATTTTCTGAGAAACTCCCGATAATCATGCTTCTGACGATTTTCCACAGATAACATCTGTTCCAGACCACCTGCCTGATCCGAGGCTTCTTTGGAAAAGGTCTGCATATCCGTTTCCATTTGTTCCGCAATCTCTTTCCATTTATTGTTCTGTTCTTGGCGTTTGCGTTCCTCCTGACTCTCCCAGAGCACATGATCGTCCACAACATACTCTACCGACAGCTTTTCCAACTGGTCTGACGACAAGTTCCAGGATTTTAATTCCCGATAGATACTCTGCGCGTTCAATACTGAAATCTGTTCTTTTAATCTCCGATAAATGTCCCGACGCAGCATAGATCTGGAAAACCGCACGCTTCGATGAAACATTCCGTCAATCATGGATTCTACAGCAATATCGCATGCCAGATTCCAAAGTCGCTCATCCCGTTCTTTTCTTCCACCCAAATGGCGGAACAGACAGTGCAGCACCATATGCAGGTACGCCCGATTCACCAGAACCCGACTTGTCCGATACAATCCCCCCAAGTGACTTGGATGAAAGTAGATCGCAGCGCCATCCGTCCCCACCGGATCTACTTTTGCACTGATCGCATAAGTAAAGGAAGATAACGCCACATCCAGAAAGCGCATCCCCAGATACAATTCATTGCGAGCCTGCCGCAAAATATGAACTCCGATCTCTTCCAGCTCTTTCGCCGCCATCCTCGCCTGTTGTTCTCCCATATTCACGCTACGAACCACTCCTTTCTCTAAAAATATTTCCCCATCACAACTCAAACGTCTTTGCTTCCGGCGGAAACAGACGATGCTCTGCCTGCATCAAATAACTCAACGCTTCTGCATTTTGCTTTTTCGACGCCTTCAAAATAGCACAACTCAACGTATCCTGCGTCCATAGGCCCTGTTCTGTCATCATGCAAAGTCCATCTAAGTTCTCCTTCTCCAGATAACAGTCTGCCAGTTTCGCCGCATTCTTTCGCCCAAACTCACGGTACATCTCCTTCGACCGCCCACTTAACTGATACGGATACGCTAACCTACCATAGATTAACCGCGCCAACACATCCATCTCTTCCTGCGCCTCCGCCAGTGAAAAGACTCTGTCATAATCTGCATACTGCACTTTCCGTTCAAAAAAGCATTGGCGAAAATGGTTCCCAGACCCGTGGTGCTGTGTGAATAGAATCCTCGCAGGGGTATTTTCCACCGCTTCCTCATAATGCTCCGGGAAAATCAGATGCGCCTCCTGCCCCGACAAATGATATCGCAAAATTACATCCAGTTCATAGCGCACTTCCCCGCAAATTTCTTTCAGACACGTACTCTCGCCATTAAACATATCAATTTCAATTCGCAGCCGATGCCGGCACCCTGTAAAAATCCCAGCTCCAAGTCGATGCAACCGATCCGAAAACGCAAGTCTGTGCAAATTTCGGCATCCATAAAACGCATACTTGCCGATCGCCTCCAGACTCTTTGGAAATTCAACGGATTCTACGACATCACCACTAAACTCCGGTTCCTGATCTTCCCTCGTCAGAAGACTCTCTTCATAAAAATACGCCTTATCCATCTCCTCATCCTGGTGCCGACCACCCACAGGACTTGCCGTAAGAGACATCTTTGAGTTATATCCCGGTGAAAACGCGTAATCACCAATGGACGTCACCGGTAATCCGTGTATTTCTGCCGGAATCTGTATGTTTTCCCCTTCATTCCAGCACCGCAATATTTCTATTCCATTCTTTTTTTGCCGATAAGCAATCTTCATTATTCTACTCCCATAAAAGGGACAGCCCACATCAATGATGATTCTGGGGACTGTCCCTTTTTCCATAACTCTATTTCTTAGGGATTTTCCCCTACAATTTCCATCGCCTTTTCCAGCTGATTATCCGCGTCTTCATCCTGTTCATTGACCTCAAACTCCACTGTAATATCCGGCTCAATGCCTTTTCCATGGATATTACGTCCTTTTGCCGTAAAATACTGTGCAATTGTCAATTTTAGACAAGTGCCATCCTGCAAATCAACCAAACGCTGAACGACACCTTTTCCATAGGTCGTTGTCCCCACAATCTTGCCGACTCCATAATCTTGAACGGCACCCGCAAAAATTTCCGAAGCACTTGCACTCATGCCATTTACCAGCACAACAAGCGGTTTTTCAAAGGTGTGGTCTTCCTCGTTGAAATACTCGGTGTCACGCTTCCCATCCTTATCTTCCGTGTAGACGATCATGCCTTCCGGGAGAATCATACGCAACATCTCACAGACCGTATCCAAATTGCCACCCGGATTTGAGCGCAAATCAATAATCAGTCTCTCCATTCCCTGCTGTTCCAGCGCGTCCAGTGCATTCGCAAACTGATCTTGCGTCACGGAATCAAATTCTGTAATTCGAAGATACCCGGTTTGATTTTCTTTCATTTCATATTCTACCGTCTGTGCCTCTATTTTACGACGGGTTGCCGTAAGTTCCAATTCCTCATTTCCGACTCCCCGCTCCCGATAGACGCCAAGCACAACTTGAGAACCTTCCTCACCTTTTATCCAGCCAACGATCTCGGAAAGTTCTTCGTCTTCAATTTCCCGACCATCCACAGAATAGATAACGTCGTCCTCCTTCAATCCAGCTTCTTCCGCCGGCGAATCTTTATATACCGATAACACTTGAATCAGCTTTGTGTCTGTCTGTTGCGTAAGCACAGCTCCCACTCCACTGTAGACTCCGGTTGTAGATTCCATCAATTCCTTTGTCTCTTCTTCATCATAATAAGTGGTATAAATATCATCCAGTGCATCCACATATCCAGAGTAGAGCCCCTCTTTTAACGCCTCCTCATCTACATCATACAGAAAATATTTTTCCGCAAGCTTTTGAATCAATTCCAGTTTCGTCTCCACCGCGTTGTCAATGACGATCTCCTGCTGCCCATCCGTTCCAATATCCTCTGTAATCTCTGTCAATCGCTGTGCCCCAGCGAAATGCACGACATCTGTCACGACAAGCCCAACGAATATGACACACATGAGAAGGACGCCACAAAGCGTCCCTTTCACAAATTTATGATCTTTTTTAGATTCAGGCATCACCTCTGAAAACCTGTATTTTTGTTCTTCCATCTCAAACCCGCCTTATACTTCTTTTTTCAACATGGAGCACCAAATCATTTTCTCAGATCACTAAAGATAATTTCTCGGGTCCACTGCAGTTCCACCTGTCTCAACCTGGAAGTGCAAATGGACTCCGCTTGAATATCCGGTATTCCCTGTCAAACCAATCTGCTGCCCTTTACTTACCTGCTGTCCGGCAGATACACAAAGCGCCGAGTGATGCATATACTTCGTGACGAGACCATTTCCATGGTTAATCACCACCCAATTTCCTGCACTGTTACTCCATCCCGCAATGACCACAGTTCCTGCCGCCGCCGCGTATGTAGGCACTGGCTGTCCGCCTGTACCAAAATCCATTCCTTTATGTGCCGGATCACTCGGACTCCGATACTCTCCAAAATAACTTGTAATATATCCGGTCGGACAAGGATGTGTAAATGTTCCATTACCGGAAACAACCGGCGGACCGGCCGACACATAGGTAGAAGAGCTTGCCCTTGCCGCCAACGCCGCTTGTCGCTGACGTTCCGCCGCCTCTTCTGCCTCTTTCATCAATTTGTCCAGTACATTTGCATTTTCACCGATCTGCTTTTCCAGGTCTGCCAACTTGGTGTTCGTCGCATCGAGCACTTTCTGAACCTCTGCCTGCTGATTGCTCAGCTCCGTCTGCAACGTCTCCAATTCTTTATATTCTTCCTGTAGTGCTTTTTCCTGTTCCTCCACCGTTTCTACAATCTGCTGGAATTCTACCAACATATTCCTATCATATTCAGAAATCTCTGAAACATACTCCGCTTTATTCAAAAAATCCGTAATACTCTCAGAAGAAAGCAGGATCTCAAGAAACTGGACATTTCCATTTTCATACATAAATTTTATCCGTTTTTTCATGCTCTCATACTGATCATTCTCATCAATTTTTGCTTGCGTCAGTTCTTCTTCTTTTGCAGAAATTTCCTCCTCTTTCTTGGTCATATTGGCCCGCGTTGCCTGCATCTTCTCCAGGATCGTATTCAGTTGTTCCGTCAGAGACTTCTTCTCCGCCTCCGTTTTGCCCTTCTGATTCTCCAGTTCCTTAGCCTTTTTCTTTGCATCTTCGATGGTTGTCGCATTCACATTCAACACCATACAGGAGCTGATTGCCAGAACAACCAGTCCACTAAGGAGCCTTTTCATTCGTTTTCTCATGTCAACCCCCTATACTTTCAGGTGTTTGCGTACCGTAAAATAGCTCCCAACAAATCCGATTCCGACACCCATCAAGATACCAATCGGCAATAGAATGCGATATACACTCTGAACAGGAAGGAAATCTATGATATTTTTCAGAATACTGAACTTCTCCATAACATATCCTACTGCTTTTCCGTATGCCAGATACAAAAATCCTAACGGTATGATCGCGCCGATCACCCCGATAATCAATCCCTCAATGACAAAGGGTGATCGCACCACAAAATCTTTTGCACCAATGTACTTCATAATTGCAATTTCTTCTTTTCGAACCGTGATACCCATTGTTACCGTATTGCTGATCAGGAAAATAGAGACCGCCAACAAAATACCAATGATTGCAATGGATACATAACCTACCAGCGCATTGACACTGGAAAGCGTATTGGCAACCACATCCGAACGGTTTACCTTACGCACGCCATCCAAACCTTCTGCGAAAGACACCAAGTCCTTTTGCATCTCCGATAAGGACTTTTGCTTTCCCTGCAACTCCGGCGCCAATTCTGCGGAGTCTCCATCCAGCGTTTTCATAAAGACCGAATAGCTGGCACTGGTCGCCAAAGGATTATCATTCTTAAATCCATCCGCCAATGAAATATTTTCTCCGAAGTAGTCTTCCTTGAAACTATCCCATGCCTCTTCTGCAGACACAAACTCCACCGCTGAGACTTCCTCTCTCGCTTCCAGCGCATCACCAATCTCCCGAATTCTCGCATTCGTAATATCCTCGTCAAAAAGAACGGTGATGGCAACCCCTTCCTCCGCGGATTTCACAATATATTGTAAATTCTGAACAATTGCAAAAAACAGACCAAACAAAAAAATACACGCTGACATCGTTGCCACAGATGCAAGTGAAAACATTTTGTTTCGCCAAATATTCTTAAAACCTTGTTTTCCTACATACCCTACTGTACTAATCCTCATTTATAAATCCACCTCTTTTTTCATCACTGACAATTACACCCTGCTTCATTGTGATTACGCGCTCATTCATCTCATTCACAATTTCCTGATTATGCGTAACTACAAGTACGGTTGTCCCCCTCTCATTGGCCTCTTTCAATAAACTCATAATCTCCCATGAATTCGTCGGGTCCAAGTTTCCCGTAGGCTCGTCCGCCAACAAAATCGCAGGTTCATTTACGATCGCCCTGGCAATTGCAACACGCTGCTGCTCGCCACCGGATAATTCCTTGGGGTAAGATTTATACTTTTGTGCCAACCCAACCAGTGACAAAGCTGCCGGGACTTTCTGCCGGATAATACGGGATGGTGTTTCAGTCACCCGAAGTGCAAATGCGATATTCTCATAGATATTGCGATCTTTGAGAAGACGGAAATCTTGGAACACAACTCCAAGTCCTCTTCTGAACTTCGCAATATGCCGATGTCTCAGTCGATTTAAGTCTTTTCCATTTACAACGATTGTCCCCTCTGTCGGATCTAATTCTTTCATAATCAGACGAATCAGAGTGGACTTGCCGGAACCGCTATCACCGACAATAAAAACAAACTCGCCCTGATTGATCTTTACAGATACCCCATTCAGAGCAGCAATCCCTTTTGAATACTCCTTCGTCACATTTCTTAATTCAATCATATTTCCTCCTTATTCAGGAACCTTTCGCTCCTTAGTACTCCATACTCTCCATGTATTTCATATACTTCACTACCATCAATGCGATCTTAAAGGTAATCGCATCTTCAAATACACGCAGATCAAGCCCCGTACTCTTCTGTAGTTTATCCAGACGATATACCAGTGTATTTCTGTGAATATACAATTGCCTGGAAGTCTCAGAAACATTCAGGCTATTTTCAAAAAATTTATTAATCGTGGCCAGCGTCTCTTCATCAAATTCATCCGGTGATTTCCCCTCAAAAATCTCTTTGATAAACATTTTACAAAGTGGAATCGGAAGCTGATAAATCAAACGGCCAATACCAAGAGTACTATACGCTATAATATCCTTTTCGTCAAAGAAAATTTTTCCGACATCCAATGCCAGCTTTGCTTCTTTGTAAGATTTTGATACTTCTTTGATGTCATTTACAATGGTTCCATATGCGATGTGGAAATGCTCTTCCGCGTTCTCCCCTTTCAGGATATCCAACATATTCTGCGCATCTCTCTCGAGTTCTCTTCCGCCGTCAGTCTCCATCAATTCTTTTACAACAATAATATTATTCTCATCAACAGCCGTAATAAAATCTTTTGCCTTTCCACCCAAAAGAGTACGAACATTGTCCAATGCAATACTGTCCTTCTCATGATTGGTCTCGATCAGAAAAATAACGCGTCTGACTTCCGTGTCAATATGTAGTTTCTTGGCCCTATTATAAATATCCACCAACAAGAGATTATCCAGCAAAAGATTTTTTATAAAATTATCTTTATCGACTCTTTCTTTATACGCTACAAGCAAACTCTGAATCTGGAAAGCAGCAAGCTTCCCCACCATATAAACGTCTTCCGCCTCTCCTCCAGCCAGTAAGACATACTCTAACTGCTGCTCATCAAAAATTTTGAAGAACTGACATCCACGTATCACCTGACTCTCCGCAGGCGATGCCACAAATGCGAGCACAGGTTCTTCACATTCCCATGGTTCTGAAAGGGTACTCGCCAGATTTTTTCCTTCTGTATCAAGCACACAAAAATCAATTCTGGATATACTTTTTAAGCCTTCTATTGTGTTCTGAAGTATCTGGTTTGAAATCATCTTCTTTTTTCCTCCACTCACCCCTACAGGTTCTTCCTGATTCATTTCCTTTCCAATAACATTTACTCTCCGCAGCATCCGTTATTCTCTACACTGCATCCTATTCGAACAGTCCTGTACATTTTCCACAAATAAATTTTGTCGAAAAAAAACAAGAATGCACACATATAACTTATATATTAATGCAAAACCACAAAAAAAGAAAGAGGAAATAGCATTTTTTTATGCATTTCCTCATAAAATTCATATTTTTTTCATATTTTTTTATTATACATAGTTCACAAAACCATTGCTCTCGTTTAATGTAGCGTATCATTTTGTTTGCCCACCTGATGGTGAAAAATTCTGCGGGCAACGAAATTTTTCACGCGATTCAAATACTGCTTTTCTTTGTATCCCATCCGCAACAGGTTCCCGCACCCCAACCAAATATTGGCATTCAACAGAGCGGCACTATGCGCTATGAACTGCTCTTGCTGCGGAGATGGTACAACGGAAAGAATACAATCAATTTCCAGACCATTGATATCATTCACAACGGTGTCCTCTGAAGCGTTTTCTTTCGAGAGGATCCCACTCCCTGCAATCAGAATCCCTTTGTTACCCTGCAAAAGTAAATCAACTGTCATTTCTTTTTCCATTTCACTTTCCGCCAGCACAAAAATCCGCTTTTGATTCTTCTGCAAAAACTTCATGAACAATTGCAAAAATGGACGCTCCGAAGGATACTGAAGACTCCGTGCCTCTTTTTCAGTAAAATCAGCCATTTCTAAAATCTCTTTTGTCCCCGGCAGTACTAAATCCATCGCCCGAACAATCTGCTTCAGTTCCTGGTTATCCTGCTCCTGCAGCAGCATTTCCATCGTAACCAATTCAATTGTGCCGAGTCCCTCGCGTTCCATCAATGCGATCGCACTCTTCATGGATTCCTTTGAAGTTTGATTATCAATTTCAATTCCAAAGATTATTAAGGTTTCTTCCATATCCATCACCCGACATTTCCTATAACCGTGTCATTATAGCAAAAATGAACGGGAATGTAAAGCAAATGGTTTTTGTTTCTACATCTACTTCTACTGTTCAGCTTTCCGCATGATGTTTTCGCTTATTCAAAAGTCCACCAATCCGGCCTGTCTCTTTTGAAGATAAAGACTTCCAACCATTTTCCAACACACGATCCAGAAGTCCAAGTTCCTCTGCAATTTCATATTTCAGCTTTTCCTCTGGTTCAATCTTGGCGAGATCAATCGCTTTTTCTTTTTTTCTCGACATAATAGCACCTCTTCTTTTTTTCAGAGTATTGCCGGATTTGTTTAGAATATTCAATTGCCGGATATTAATAGTCTTGATCCGGAATGATGATCGCCGCTATGAAATACGCCAGAATCCCACTTCCTGTGCACGCCAATACCACCAATAAAAGCCGAATTAACGTCGCGTCAATGTTAAAATACTCTCCGATTCCACCACACACACCACAGATCATACGATTATTTCTTGACCGATATAATGTTTTATGTTCCATATTGATTCCTCCTGCTTCTTTTTATTTATTATTTATAGTATCGGCTTCAAATGTTAAAAGTTACCCACGAAAATCAATCTCAATACTTCCAACTCCACACTCCACATCAATCTTTCGATCTTGCCGATTGTTCACGACTTGCTCTCTGTACAGTCCGGAATAATCAGAGTCACCCAACTGAATGGAACCCACTCCACACTCTAATTCATAGTTAAAATCAGATTGCTTTCCATCAAGCGTAAGTGTCATGGAACCAATTCCACATGTAAAGTCTGCCTCTCTTTCCACCTTTCCTGACAATTCCACAACTCCGGCATCACATTCCACAGACAGCTCATTCGCCTGCACTCTCTCTGCAATCACTTCACCTGCACCAACAGCGATATCCACGCTACTTGCTTTCATAGTCTCTATTTCCAGAATGCCTGCTCCCACTTCAAGAGAAACTTCTGCAAATGTGCTGTCTCTTGGGACATAGATATAAACGGTCCCTTCATTTGGAGAAACCTCACTTCTGTCCCCCATCACCTCGATCTTCAGCTCTTCTCCATCCTGTTTGCATTGAAAATTCTGTCTACTATTCAACTGACTTCCGTCTACCTGTATCCCAGCCCCTTCAAATTCCCGAATCACAACAGCCGCTCTTCCTACTTCCACATCCAGTTCGCGAATCCCTGTATAGCCATCATTGGATTCCCCGGATACAGAATGATGTGCGTAGTCTTCATACAGAGCCTCCTCATGATATTCTTCTTCATCGTAATCGTAATATCCATCTTCGTCATAATATTCTGACGCATCCACGGAGAAATCCGACGTTCTCTCCACATAAGGCCAATCATAAACTTCTTTCAGCCCGCTAAATGTTGCTCCAAGGCAGAGTCCCACCAAACAAAAAGCGATTCCTAAACCGCCGACTGCCCCACAGACAATCCAAAATATTTTCCATCTGTTTTTCATCGTTCGGCTCCTCCCTTCCTATGCAACGGAATTCTGAAGATATTAACAATTGCACGGATTATCGCCGGATAAACTACCAGACATATTTTCACTGCCACAACAGTCGCCACTAGCCCTAATGCCAGCAGAATCAATCCCACTCCTGCCGTAAAAATACCGATTGGAAAAGCAGATGCGAACTTGACAATTCCGGCAATCACTATAGCAAAACCTCCGATGATCATTGCCACCGCTCCCACTGCCAGACCGATAAATAATCCGAGCACCGCACAGATAATTCCGATTACGGCCGCCAGTCCGCCAAATGAAACGGGAAGTATAACCGGCGCCGCCGCAATCACAAGCAAAATGATCAAAATAATTTTTAATAGACTGTTCGATCTCGGCCTACTGGAGGAATCATCATATCGATACCCTCTCCGCGCCGAGGATCTCCCATTTTCCTCTGCATGGTTTCTCCTGTTATGTGTATTCTGATAACGGTATACTCGTTTTGCCGGAGCCGACCTGCTATCAAAGCTATCGCGATAACCAGCCTCTGTGTATTCCCCACTATCTCCCAAAAATCCATTGATATCCGCCTTGATCATTGCAGCAACTTTTTCCGGACTCTCCAATTCACGTATAATCTCACTTTCACACTCCGGACCTGCATCATCAAAATAATCCTGGTAATATTGGACTGCCTCCTCCCTCTCATCTGCCGGTATATCCTGAAGCAGTTCTTCTAGCCTTCTCATAAATTCTGCCCGATTCATGCAGTCACCCCTCCCTCAAACAATTCACTGATTTTTTCTGAATATTTCTTCCATTCCTCATGATACAAATTCAACTGTGCCACGCCTCTCTCTGTCACCTTATAATAACGTCGGTTTCTTCCGTCATATTGTCTGTCATACACTTCCAGACAGGCATCTTTCTGTAAACGCCGAAGCACCGGATAAAGTGTTGACTCTGATATATCAATCGCTTTGCGTACATCCTGGGTAATTCGGTATCCGTAGGTACCCTGCTCATCCCTTGAGACAACCGCCAACACAATCGCATCCAATAAAGTGGCGCCAGTATTAAATACCATGTAATCACCCCTTTTCCACAATATTATCAACTCATTAGTATTATTGATTTTTCTATATTATATATTGTATAATATATATTGTCAATAAAATAAAGCGGTCATTTTATGGAAGATTTTCTAAAGAAGTTCTAAAGAAATTTCTCCTCCAATATCTCCCGCAATCTGCGATATACATATGCAACCGGCAAACCTACCACGTTATAGAAATCCCCTTCTATCCGGTCGATATAAGCGGCAAACGTTCCTTGAATGCCATAGGCGCCCGCTTTATCCAGCGGTTCTTTCGTTGCAACATACCCGCTGATTTCATCCTCCGTCATTGTATGCACAAATACTTTCGTTTCCTCCACATGTGTAGAGCATTTTCGCCCCTTCGATTCATCCGTCTCCAAAATCACGACTCCAGTATAAACTCGATGACACTGACCCTGCAAAGACCGGATCATTTCAACGGCCTCCTCTTCGTCTCGCGGTTTCCCCAGAATTTTTCCAGCCTTGACAACGATAGTATCTGCTCCCAAGACTACAATGCCAGCCCGCTCTTTCACCGGAAATTGCTCCAGAACTGCCTCCGCTTTCTGTAAGGCTAACTCTAGAACAATCTCAGAAGGTTCTTCCTTTGTACGGACTTCTTCCACATGACTGATCACCACTTCGAATGGAATCCCAATCTGTTCCAAAAGCTCCTTTCGTCTAGGAGAACCAGACGCCAATATGATTTTCTTCTTCATAAAATCAAGTCCTTCCTATCTGTTACCAATCCATAACATTCCCCATATGAGCAGTAGAACCGGAACACCGATGCGAAATTTCCTGTGACGAATTTTATGGCGAAATACCCACATCCCCAGAAGCGCTCCGAACGCTCCCCCCGCTGCGGCAAGCGACATTAGTCTGCGCTCCGATATTCTCCACTTCCCATGGACGGCACGATATTTATCCTCTCCATATGTCACAAACGTAATCACATTGATTCCTAATAAATATATCTCCAGAAAATTCATCTCCGCCTCCGATCTGCTGCATCTTGACTGTTCCCTGCACCATCAAACATCTTACACCGCAATTTCCTCCCGCAACGTAAAAGAATAAATCCATTTTTCTTTCACCCGTTTTCCTGTCAACTGCTCCAGCGCCTTTGCATAATATTGAAGCTGTGCGTGATATTTTTCCTTTAACTGCTTACCAGCACGCACTTTGTCCGTCTTATAATCCAGAAGCACAAGGCCATCTTTCTCCTCGAAATAAACGTCTATAATTCCCTGTATCAGAATCATCTCTCCGTCGTCTTCGGCAGAAATATTGTTCGGGTAGATTTCTGCCGCCTCCACCCCAAGTACAAAGGGCTGTTCCCGTCGCAGCATCCCTTTCCCCGCCGCCGCACAAATTCTTCTGCCAATCTTGCACTCTAGAAAGAATAGGATATCGTCCACACATACGCTCTTTGCCATTTCTTCAGACAATTTTCTGGTTTCTACCAGCATTTCCAAAGCATTCTGAAGATGCGCACCATCATACCCCTGTGAAAAATCCAATAACTCCAACACTTTATGGTAAGCGCTTCCTCTGGGCGCTCCAGTCAGCCCTTCCGTTTTCTCCAGGAATTTGGGAATCAGTGGCACAACTTTCGGTTCCTCAATCCAGGCCGCCGCATCATCATCTCGCAAAGATTCCCGTTTTTTTAGCTCAGAAACCGTAAATTTCATCTTCATTTTCTGATCCTGCACAAAGGGATATTGATACGACATCATCTGCTCCAACTCCTCCCGCCACTTGGAATCGTAAACACAATCTTTTTCCCAGTGTAGCAACACGTCTTTTGCAAGCATCTCTGCCTGCACTTTCACCGCAGATTCCCTTGCTAAGTCTGACAGTCCCCATATCACAACGTCAATGGGGACAGTTTCCGTCCGCCGCACCAACGCGGGAAGCACCCAGTCAAAATACGTATTGGCTCTGGACAGCCTACTAAATGGAAGCTCCCTCTCTTTGCATTCCTTGATATCTGTATATTTCGCAAGCTTTTCCTCTGCTTTCTCGACGGTTCCGATCAAAATCAATTTCTCTTTGGCGCGAGTCAATGCCACATATAGAACGCGCAGTTCTTCTCCCAAATTTTCCAGCAAAATCTCTTTCTGCATCATTTTTTTCAAAAGTGTCGGTGTTTTCGTACGATGCTCCAGATCCACCGCGTCAATTCCAATCCCCAGTTCCGGATGTATCACAACGCTTCCCGTCGCATCTCTTTTTTGAAACTGCTTGCTCATGCCGCACACAAATACGATCGGAAATTCCAAACCCTTACTTTTATGAATGCTCATAATACGCACTGCGTCCATCTGTTCGTCGGTAATATTAGCTTCCCCGTAGTCCACATCGTATTTTTTCAACTGCTCGATATAACGGACAAATTGGAACAATCCTTTATAACTCGTCTCCTCAAAAACCGCCGCTTTCGCGAGCAGCATATCCAGATTTGCCTTTCGCTGTTCTCCCCCCGGCATGGCGGAGATGAGATGATAGTACCCTGTCTTCTCCAAAATCTCCCAAAGTAGTTCATGAATTGCCGTATAGGAGACTTTTTCCCGAAAATACTGCACGGTTTCCCAGGTGCGTCTCAACCGCTCGCTCATCCGCTCCGAGAGCGGCGATTCTGTCTCCTGCATTGCACAGCACATCTGCACCGCTTCGTGAAATGCCGCCTCTGGATACTCGTTTCGAATCCGGGCAAGTGCATCTGCATCCAGCCCACATAAGGGAGACGTCAGTACTGCTGCAAGCGCCAGATCCTGCCTCTGATTGTCCAATACCTTCAAATAATCCAATAGAAGGCTCACTTCATACGTCTCAAAGTATCCTTCCGTCTTTCCTGCATAAGTCGGGATTCCCTGATCCTTCAACACCTCGGAAAATACGTCCGCCCATCCCTTCACACTGCGGGTCAGTATCACAATATCCCGATAAGAAGGTTTGCGCATCTTCTTGGTAACGTTATCTTGCACACTTCCTTCCCGCAAAAGCTGCTGAATTCGCACAGCCACTGCCCGGGCCTCCAATTCTCTCTGCGTATCATCCATCTTCAAAGTCTCTTCATTTTCCGCCGTTTCCTGCTGTGTATCCATCAACAGGACCTCCACTCGGTGCAAAGAATTTCCTTCCGCGTCTCGGCAAACTTCATATGGCGCTCCGGGATAGAGCGCCGCCTGATCGTCATACGCAATTCCGCCCAGATCTTTTCGCATGATCTGTCGGAACATAAAATTGACTCCGTTCAACACTTCCACCCTACTGCGGAAATTTTTATGCAGATCGACCCGCTGCGCATCACTGTCTTCCAGACTGTAGGTATCAAACTTCTCCATAAACAGCTCCGGTCTGGACAGCCGAAAGCGATAAATGCTCTGCTTTACATCCCCCACCATAAAGATATTGTTTTTTCCTTTATTTGCCGTAGACACACTGGTCAATATCGCTTCCTGCAGAAGATTGCTGTCCTGGTACTCGTCAATCATCACTTCCACATAACGTTCCTGATATTCTTCCGCCGCCTGAGAGGGAACCAACTCGCCCCCTCGCTTCTCCGTCAAAATCTTCAGTGCAAAATGTTCCATATCGCCAAAATCAATGACATTGCGACTTCTTTTCTTTTCGGAAAATGCCTCCGAAAAAGCGCCAACCAGTTCCACCAGAACCCACATCGGTTTTCTGCATCGCTCCATATCTGCCGCTAGCTCCGAGGGCGGAGCGTAAAAATACTGCTCGCAGAGCTCCTCTGCAATCTTTCGCGCCTCCGAGCGCAAAGCTTTCACCTGTTCCTTCTTCTCAGAAGATACCGAAGTGTCTCGCTTACTGGACAACCGTTTCCAAGCCGTTTTTTTCCGAATCGGAGCCGATTTTTCATACAGATCTTTCAGAGAATTACCCGCCGACATCTCGTCCAGAATCCTCTGATCGGACGCAATCATTTCCTCATACATATAAGGTCCGTCTGCTTCCATACAGATGCCGTACGCTTGCTCCAGAAGCGCTCTGGCATCCTGCAGATACAAAGCGGTCATCTGGAAAATCCTCTCTTCCAAGGTCCGGGGAATCCCGTTGTTTGACCGCTGTTCGCTTCTCTGTTCTATTCCATAAGCCTGCCCGCACGCATCGAGCCAACCTTCCGGGTCCGGATAACTTCTGGAAAAATCATACAGCCTCAAAATCAACTCTTCCAATTTCCGGTCGTCTCTGCCCGTCGCATAAGCTTCCACAAACTCCAGAAATTCCGCTTCTCCTGCCTCATAACGCGATTCCAATAGTTCCTCCAGAACGTCCTGCTTCAGAAGTTTCAGTTCTCCCTCCTCTGCAACGCGAAAGCCCGGCTCCAGATCAATCCGATGAAAATGATCTCGAATCACCGCCTGGCAAAAACTGTCAATCGTCGTAATCTGCGCGCTGTGAACCAACGTCGCCTGACGCTGCAAATGCTCGTCCTCCATCCGTTCTTCCAACAATTTCTCGATCGCATCCCGGAGTCGCTCTTTCATCTCCGCCGCCGCTGCCTTTGTAAACGTCACAACCAAGAGTCGATCCACATCCACCGGATGCACCGGATCGGTAAGCATAGAAAGTATTCTTTCCACAAGAACCGCCGTCTTTCCGGAACCGGCCGCCGCAGATACTAGAATATTACGATCTCTCAGATCAATGACTTTCTGTTGCTCTTCCGTCCATTTTACCTCCATGCTCACACCTCCTTTCGCATCCGTTTTAAAACGTCTTCCTTCTCATAAACCGATAATTTCCGATAGCTGCATCCATCCATCGTCGGATCAAATCCACAAATATCTCGATATTCACAGTAGGTACATCCCGTCTGCTTCCCCAACATGTATGGGGCAATCTCCGCGTTTCCAGAAAACATTTCCCGCTCTATTTTCTCCGCCAGTCTTCGGGTATACTCTATCATCACCGGAAATTCCTCTCCCCTCAAAGCCTTCGATGACTTTGACAGACTTCGATCTCTGTTCCGCTTTACAGGGATCACCTCTGATTCCCCTTCCAGATTTCCGTCCAGAAGTTCCACCACCGCGCCATCTGCGTTGACTAGACCATCCGGCCGTAACTGTTTTAAAAGCTGTCGCTTTATGGCGTCCTCCGAATCCATTTTATCCACAAACGGATCTCGTATCTGATAATAGAAAATTCCCGCCGGAACCATCTGTTTCTCAGGATACTTTTGCTGTTCCCAGTCCAGGGCCGCGCCGAGGTAGACCACCAACTGCATCTGTAGTCCATGATACAGCGCCGTAATATCAAATGCCCGGGAACCAGTCTTATAATCCAACACTTTGACGTAAACCGTGTCCTCCGTCTCGCACACGTCGATCCTGTCAATTTTTCCACTGCCAAAGTTCAGCTCATACTCACTGGGCCAAAAACTTCCATGCTCCAACTGCCTGGTCAATGCCCAGACTGTTCTCTGCAAAAGCCGTTTGATTCGAACGATCATATATTCACTGCGCGCGGAACTGTAAAGAACTGTATTTCCATAGCCTGCAATGCTTTCCTCCACGCAAGAAGCAATGAGTTCCAACTGTTCTTCTTCCGAAACCTCTGTCCAGTTCAACTGCTGTCGTTTCAGGTTCCCCGCAAAAATTTCCAAGGCTTTATGTGCAATATTTCCCAAATCCAGCGCCTCAAAACGGTACTCTTCCCGTTCTTTTAAATGCAGACCATAATTCAAGAAATGTGCGTACGCGCAGGCGGCAAATCTCTCTAGTCGGGTGACCGATAGTTTTCCTTCCCCCTGATAAAGTTTTTGCACCGTCTCCCGAGAAATCCACTGTGGTTCTTTGCGATAGAAAGCCGCCTCCACGATATCTTCCAACTGCTCGCGCCACCTGGACTCCCGAAAATACCAGCCATACAGTTCCTTCCAGTCGTCTCCCAATCCCTGTTCCCGATCCCGCAGTCTCTCCAGCATACTCTCAAAACCAGTGCGAACAGAGAGCTCCCTTTTTTCTGCCCGTCCCTGCGTTTCCTCTATCACGATCCCGGGATACAAGCGACAGATATCTTTGATCAGATATGCCGGGCGCAGCGTATTTCCATCTGCGGATGATTTTGCATAAGAGAGATACAGCTTTTGAGATGGTTTAGTCAGATTCATATACAGATAAAACTTCTGAATATAATTCTGCTCTCTTGCCCCTGGAGATAAAGACACGTTCTGCGCGCCCAATATTTCCCGATCCCGAACAGACAGAAGACCACCACCGCCAGCGTTGCCCGGAATCAGCGTATCGTTGACGCCAAGCAAAAACAGCGCTTTGATTTCCTTCAGACGAGTCCGCTCCATATCACCGATCATCACCTGATCCAGGCTGGGCGGAATCACACCCACCTTAGCTTCTTCCAACCCAGCGTCCAACAGCTCGCAGTATTCTTTCAGAGAAACTGGTTCTTCTCCAAGCAGTTCCACAAATTTGTCAAACAAGTCCATCACAATCCGGTAAATCTGGGCATATTCCTTTGCCAGCGCTAGCTCGCCCTGCTCCTGAAACATTCGCTCCATACGCACAAGCTGTACCTGCAGATTCCCCTGCACCAAAAACTGATAGAGCGCCACCGTGATATCCTCCACCGTTTTTCTGCACTTTTTCAGCACGAACAGCAAACCATCCACTTGCTCGACAAAACGAACCCGCAGATGGTTTAACCGCTCCAGAACTTCCTCATTTGCGTCCCCGGTCCGACGAATCCATCCGGCCTGCCATTTTTTATACCCACGGATTCCAAGCGCGAGCACATAATTCTCCAGAAGATCTACTTCCTCCATAGTAAATCCCGTATGCCCAGTTCTCAGATAGCGGAACACACTCTCATATGTAAAATTTTGCTCCGCCATCGCCAAAAGACTTCGCAGATATTCCACAAAAGAGTTTAATAAGATACTCCGCTTATGATCTGTAAATATCGGAATCTGATACCGCGCACAAGCCTTTACCATATAATCAGCATAACTTCCCAAATCTGCCGTAATCACGGCAATATCCCGATAGCGATAGCCTTTGGTCCGCACCAGGTGCCGAATTCTTTCCGCGGCAAACTCCGCCTCGCCCGCCGGATTCCTCGCACAATACAACATAATCGCATGCTGGTCCCCGGTAAACGTATTCCTCGAATAGCGGAATAATTCTGCTTCTAAAAACGCTAACGCGGGCTGGTCCCGGAAACGATAGACCGGCTGGCCGTACAAACAGACTGGTTCCACAATCTCGATTCTATTCTCCCGTGCAATTCTCGTCAGAGTCGTCACCATCTGCTTACTCAGAGCAAAAAGCTGGTAGGGATGTTCATAGAGAAATGGATTTTCCCGGCTGTCCATCTCCGCCGTCACCAACACATCTTTACAGATTTTCATCAATTCCCCCAGCAAATGATTCTGTACCGGTGTAAATCCAGTAAACCCATCCAACGCAATCACTGCGTTTCGGATGATCTCAGACTGTCCAACCACATTTCCAAGAACATCCAGCAACTCCTCCTTTGTGATGTATTTCTTTGCAAGATAGTCGTTGAATCCCTGATAGATTTTGCGGATATCCTGTAATTTCCAGGACAGATAGGAGTTCTCGTCCATCTGATCCAGCAACTCTTCCAGACGCTCCAGCCCGATTCCATATTGCGTGAACTCAGAAATGACCGATTTCACTTCACTGATATAACCTTGCTTTTTCAGGTTGCCGCCCAAAACTTTCAGTTCTTTCTCAAATGTTCCTGCAATCTTCCGCAAAATCAGATTCTTTCCCTCATCGTCCAGCACAATCTTGTCGTCCCCGCCGACCTCTTCAAATATACGATGAGCCAGACGCGCAAAACTCAGAACATCAATGTTCATAATCCCATGCTTCGGATGCATGGATACCAGATCCTTCTGTGTCTGCATCGTAAACTGCTCCGGCACCAGCACCAGGAAATTCACCTCCGGACGGCGCATGGACTCCTCTATGATATGCTGATATAAGTAGTGGGATTTCCCGGAACCGGAATTTCCCAGAATAAACTGCAGTGACATAATTTCCTCCATTTTGTACACGTTTTATGGCATAAACGTCCCAGTCCCCATAATATCTTCCCAGGACTCCTGGTCAAACTTCTTCTTTTTCAGATAATACACCCGATCTTCTTCCGTGATCTCCCGTATCACCCGGCACGGATTACCCACCGCGACCACATTATCCGGCAGATCTTTGGATACAACGCTCCCGGCTCCAATCACAACATTGTCCCCGATCGTCACTCCCGACAGAATCACACTGTTTCCACCGATCCACACGTTATCGCCGATTGTCACTGGTTCGCCCGCCTCGTAGCCGGAATTGCGCATTTCCGGGTGAATCGGATGTCCCACAGAGTAGATTGCTACATTTGGGGCAATCTGCGCGTTGGCACCAATTTTCACCTTGCCGATATCCAGAATCATCAGATTATAATTGCCAAAGAAATTGTCTCCTATTTCGATATTATATCCATAATCACAGTGAAACGGCGGTTCTAACCAACAGTTCTCTCCAACCTTTCCAAACAAAGATTCCATAATCTCCGGAATCCGATCCCGATCTGCACCATACAGGTGGTTCAACTCGTGGATCTTCATTTTACAAAGTTCCCGTTCATCCTCCAGCCCATCCAGCCAGGGTTTATATGGTAGTCCCTTTTGCATTCTTTCCTTTTGATTCATGGTTTTGATTCCTCCATACTTTTGTTTTATGCATCTCTGATTATAGCGTATTGCGAAAGATTTGTATACTGATGACAATTTGTAAAGAGATTTTAATCAGATTCACAAAAAACATCATAATTTTTTGGCGCAAAAATAAGGCCGGGAATATGTGCATTTCTGCTTCCCGGCCTCTTGTCTTTACTGTTTCCTCATTTGCTAATGCTAGTCTTGAAAAACACCTTTTTCGCTCGAAACAAATTCAATAAACACTATTTTAACCTACTCATCCTCTCTTCCGTCCCAAGTCCACGAAACAGAACGATTCCACAGGCCAAGGTCAGATACGCCCTCAAACAGAACAAAACCGATGCTGCACGGACAAGAACTTTCCAGAAAACCGACGAAACCGCTTTTACATATTTCCCTTTTGCTAGCTCCATCAACATCCTTTTTACCAGCGGATGTTTTCCGTAGACCTTCAACAGATTGACTGTAGTTTTGATCCTGAACCTGATTTTTCTCTGCGACTGCAGAGGTTGCCTTCCGATAGAAAAAATTCCACAGAACAAATGAAAAGCAAGAAGATCCCCGTAATCATCCTGAATCCCCTGCTTTTTCAAAAAATACCAGAAGCTTTCTGCGACATGAAGCCAGGTTTTTGCCAACTCCCCCACATTGTCTTTATACTGTTCCGTAACAGAACCTTCTGTGACACGATATAAATACACACTTTCCTGGATAAACCCATACGTCGGTTCATAAGCGCAACACATCATATTATACAGCTTATCCTCCATAACATGATATTTTTCATGTTTGATATGTTTATCCCGTAAAAATGACGTCCGATAAAGTTTTCCCCAATCCGACACCAAATGGTTTTCTGTCAGAAAGCCTCGGAACCGAAAATCCACCGTCCGGGTGTAACTGCCGCTTCTCAAGTGATGTCGGTTGACCTCACTCATCCTTGAAGCGTCAAACCTCCGAAAATTCCCCGTCACAATATCCGCCCGTCCCTCTTCCGCCTTTTCCACCAGCCTGCGAACTGCACCTTTCCCATCCAGACAGTCGTCCGAATCTACAAACAAAAGATATTCTCCCCTTGCCACTTCCATTCCCTGGTTTCTGGCCACACCTGCCCCTCGATTTTCCTGATGAATGACCCGTATATGAGCATATCTCCCGGCATAGTCCTGACAAATAATAGGACAACGGTCTGGGGAGCCATCGTCCACCAGAATCATTTCTATCTTTTGATAATCCTGCGCCAACACACTGGCAATGCATTCCTCCAAATATTTTTCTGTCTTATACACGGGAATTACCACACTGACCAAAGGGAGTTTCTTATCACTTTGCATCCTTCTCCCCCTTCCACCACTTTGTCTTGACTCTTGAAATCAGATTTCCAAAAAATATGTATGCCGTTTTTTCTACAAATTCTTGAACCGTGATCCCACCGTTTACCACCATAAAAATTACGGTGCCAGCCGCTCTCCATTTCTTTCCATATTTCATTTCCACTCCGAACCGTATTCTTGCTTTCCCACATTCTATGAGTTGTTTTTCCCTTCTATCTGTAATCTGGCAGATTCCCGCAAGCGTGTCAATCAACTTCTGCAACTCTTCACACCGCTTCCACTCCTGTTCCTCCGTTCGAGGAGCGCGGGACGAACTTCCCATTCTTACATAAACCCGATACAGTTCTTCTTGTATTGTCGGACAGGGATAACGATAAAGAAACGGCAAAAGCATTTGCAGATTCTGCCCCACTATGCTGTCCGGAATTTTCCTTTCCGGATAGATCTCAAAAAATCGTTCGGTCCGAAACATATAACATCCACAACAGACATAAGTTTCTGAATTAAGAATTGGAAAAAACAGATTTTCATTTGCCAGATCTCCCCTTCTCTCATCCGCACGAGTCCTCTCACCGGTCTCTTCCAAAACATAATATCCAAGCGAACGAACACATTGATAATCGGGATGCTCTTGAAGAAATTTCACCCGTTTTTCCACGGACTCCTTTTCTAACACATCATCTCCATCTGGCCAGATCAGAAATTCTCCTGTCACAAAAGAGAAGCCCCGACTTAGTCCGACTGCAGCGCTTCCCCCGCCGGTATCAACACAATATTTGATACCATTCTTTTCGAATCTTCCCCGATAGGACTCTGCAAGTGCAAGAGTTCCGTCTGTGGAACCCCCATCCACCAGAATCATCTCCAGTTCTCTATAAGACTGCTCCAAAACAGAATCCAACATTCTGGAAAGATAGTTCTCCCCGTTAAGTACAGGTGTCACGATCGAAACTCTGTTTTTCACAAATGTCTCCGACATCTCTTCAAAACCCACCTTCGTATATTTTTACCGGATTCTTACCAATTTCTTATCCTCTATCTTGTAGATAAACTCACACGCTTCGGCCAGACTCAAATGATGGGTGACCAGCAATATCGTTTTATCCCCTTCCAGCTGATGAATCCCCTCCATCACCGCTTTTTCCGTCTCCATATCCAGTGCCGCCATCGCCTCATCCATGATCAAGAGCTCAAATTCCTTATATAAAGCCCTGGCAATGGCAATGCGCTGGCGCTGGCCACCGGACAACGCCATTCCATTTTCACCGATCAATGTATGAATTCCATCCGGCAGCCTTTTTACATCTTCCCAAATCTGAGCGCGCTTTAAGCAAGCAATCATCCGTTCCTCATCTTCCGCGTTTTCTTCCGCCATAAAAATCACATTGTTTCGTATGGTATCTCCATTTAGGTACACAATCTGAGGAATATAACTCACCACACTGCCAAGCTCCGCTTTGCACGCTCCCTCTGCATCCTTTCCTTCCGTCAAATCAAAATCATCGTACCAGATATGGCCGGACTGCGGAGTCAGCAATCCCAAAATCAAATCTAAAAACGTCGTCTTTCCGATCCCTGAACTCCCAATAATTGCTGTAGAATGTCCCGCGAGTATCTCCAAAGAGACATCTCTGAAAATTTCTTTTCCATTTGGATATTGGAATGTCAAATTTTCAACTCGTACCCCTTTCTGAAGGGTAATCTGTTTCCTGCGAATCCGCTGTTCTTTCTTTTCTTGTTCTTTTAATTTGCAATACTGTTTCATATTTGCACAAAAAACTTCATAATTTTTCTTTCCAAATTGAATCCGATTGGATTCCGATGTAAATAAGACGACATTGGGGAAAATCTGAATCACAATCGTAATGCAAATAATAATGTCCGCCCAGAAAAAGGACAAATCAATCCCTGATGCCAATAGAAACGCTAGCAAAAAGAAGATCCCTGACTGTATCAAGCTCTGAGACAGAACCCCCATTCGCTCTGTCATAAAGGTAAAGTCCTTCTGCACTTGCACATGTTCCATGCTCATCCGTCTGTATTTCTTTCGAAGATTCTCCGCCCTGGAATCCATTTTTATTTCTTTATAGGCGCCACAAGCGATAGATACAAGGGATGCAACTCTGATATCCCCTTTTCGTTTCTTTTCCCCACACTGCAAAATACGCCTGCGGCAATGCATAAATAACAACATAACCGTTGCCATGATAAAGCAACATACCAACGCCCCAATCCAGCGAACCTCATATCCGGCAAGCAGAAAATAACCAAAAAATGTAATCACTCGTGCAAACCTGTTTATGTATGTAACCATAATATCCGCACAAACTTCCGTATCCGTCCGTACTCCTGTTACTTGCTGCATGATACTTCGCTGATTATGCTCCAGCAACTCTTCTTTCATGTATAATTCGTAGATTTTAACGGACCAGACGTGTGCAACGTCTTTTAAAAAACCATTGGATACTTTTTTCTTCAGTAAATCGTAAAATCCTTTTATCAAAAAAATAATGCCAAGAAAAACGACCTGTGCTAACACTCCTTCGTTTCTTTTCTGCTCAGATAGTTTCCCCAAAATTAAAATAAGAACATAGACACTGACCCAATCCACAATAGGACTGAACACATTAAACGCCATACATAAATATAATTTTTTCTTTTCCTGTTTGTCCAAAAATCCAACCAAACTCCAAAACATTCTTCTGCTGTTTTTCCGTCCCTGCCATAACTGCCGTTTTCCCATAATCACTCCATGCTCACGTCAATAAACTTTTTAGAAATCTTTCTTTCCCGTCCCAGATAGTCTCGTACCTTTCGCCAATCAATCTTTCTGCACATCTTCTGGCTGCCTGCCTCCTCATCTGCATTGATAAGGCGCGCTTCTAAACCCAGTTTTTTTAGCAAACTCTCCATACGCTCATTCCTGCTGCTATGGGCAAACACCAAAAATTGTTTTTCCATCAGTATCGAAAACACCGTGCCATGAAGGGAATTTGTAACCACACACCAGGCATTTTGGACATATCCCAAAAACTCCGCTGGCCCTCCTGCCACCCGAAACCGCACACCAATCTTAGGTTTCAACGCCACGGGCATAGACACCTGAATCACCTTTTTATGAAATGTTTTTGCCAGTTCATAGACATATTTCATCATTCGTCTGTTTTCTTCCGTTTCATAGATCAGAATATAATCCTTTTCCTCAGGCTCTCTTGCGAGCCGCTCCCACGCTTCTTTTTCCAGTAACAGTGTTGGGTCCAAAACATTCACTATGTTCCTGTGGAGATATCTGCACAAAAAGTCCGCTGCCCCCTTCTCGCGCAAAGATATATCCGCAAAATTCTCCCGAATTGCTTCCACTAATTCGACACACTCCCGCGCCGACAGTCTCGCGCCACCGAAACTTGCTCCATAAGCTACCAGACGACACGCTCCCTTGTCTTTTATTCTGCCAAGATATGCATCATCAAACCCAACCGTAATCTCCGGATTCCAGACTTGGTCGCTCCCCACAAATACACAAGAATATTTTCGCAACGAAATCCTCTCCGCATGCTTCACAGGGGGCTCTTTCGTCAAATATTTTCGGCGAAATTCATGCATATTCATCTGCCTTCTAAAATAGGCAGCGCCTAAAAGTAGATTTCTCAAAAACAGCCAACAATCAAAATGATACTTGTATTGTTTATCCCTGACGGAAGCTGTAACAGGTAAGATATGATACCGTCCTGTCAGACGCAATGGGGCATACGCAATGATCTCCGTTGCTTTTCCCAATTCTTCGATATATCGTTTCAATGCATATGTCTGAAGCATCGCCCCATAGTCATCCGCCCAGTGAAATGTCAAGATTCCAATCATATCATCCTCTGCCTTTGCGCCTTTTCAGATTATAAACCTCTGATCCTAAGCCAAGTCTCTCGCAGGATACGGCAAATTTCATAAACTGGATAACACTGAAACGCCAATAAATGCTGCAATTTTATGCTAAGACCCAACTTTCCCCAGAGTTCGGAAGCCCGCTCTGACTCTTCCAATTCCAGAACATAACTCCGCAAAGTCTCATCGCCAGTTCTATGTCCTGCAACATACCACCATGCAATTTTGCTCACAAGATCCCGCTCTCTCTGCACTGCATGTGCCTCCCTGTTATATTCCATCTCTCTGTCTCGTATGTAACAGTCGCAAACATAAATGCTTTTGAATGCCTTCAAACACTTCTGCCGACTAACACTGTTGTTACGCTCTCGGTAATAATATCCTCGGTATTGCAATATAGCCGCGTTAGCTCCCTTCTCTAGTAGCTGATACATGTATTTCGTATCCTCCTCATTTGACAATGCTTCATCAAACCACAGTCCATCTGCTTCCGATCTGCGAATCAGCCTTCCCCAGACCGCAGCCCATAATACGAATCCTTCTTCAAAGACAAAGGACCTTAACGCCTCCTGATTATTCAGATAAGCAGTCCGTCTCCTCCAACTTCCACCATTTCTTCTATACTTTCTTATGTCCAGCTTCTTCTTTCTTTTGTCAAACTCTCCCGACAATACTCTCCGATACTCACAGACTGAAATAGTCGCCTGACTCTTCTCTGCAAGCTTACATAACTGCTCCAGAAGCTCTGGGTGAATCGCATCATCGCTGTCTAAGAAAAACAAATACTCTCCCTTTGCCGCCCGTATTCCCGCATTCCTTGCTGCGGATACACCTTTATGTTTCTGCGCCAACAAACGAATCCTGCTCTCTTGAGTACTCAGACTCTCACAGATCTCTCTACTGTTATCTTTTGAACCGTCGTCTACCAGAATCAGTTCAAAATTGGAATAGGTTTGCCCGAGTACAGACTGTATGCAGGTCTCCAGATACCGTGCGGACTGATAAACTGGAACAATCACGGAAATTAACGGTTTTCGGGCATCTGTCAAAAAAGGCACCTTATCAGGAGCCTTCTGGTTCTCGTCTCTTTTCCTACCTCTGAAAAGGATCTGGCGTCCTCTACGACAGAGCTCGCCAAACTCCCTCGTTTTGCCGTAACAGATCATCCACAGCAGATTGACACCAAAAAGACAGATAAAAAGTTTCCCGAAAAATCCTTTTCCAAGACATATCCTATGGATACCTGTTGCTGTCACCCCCGCAACCACCGCATAAATCAAATACCTTGCAAAGTAATTCTTAAGGGAGAGCCCCAGATGCCTGTACAACACAAATGGTTCTATCCAAACGGAAGTCAGCAACATACTAAACAGTGTTCCAAGAAAAACTCCCAGCGTCCCCAAGCGCAACGCAAGCACCACGGAAATTCCTAGATTTAATATCGTCTCTACGATTACCTTATATCGGTCGAGCCAAAATAGGCCCAACGCATCCCGAAATACTAGCACAGCTTGCCGCATTCCTGCGACATAAAACTTCAGACACAATACCAATACGACAGACATCGGAAACACATACTGTCGCCCGAAACCCACCTCCATAAAAGGATTGATCAGCTCATAGATACAGATCGCAGCAAACCCAAAGACCCACTGCCCCACAAAAAGTGCATCCTCAAGAACCTCCCGCATCCGTCCTTTGTCCGCACTGACTCCCAAATCCCCCACACTGGCTGTGATCCCCTGGAGAACCTGATTGAGTACCTGACGAACAGAGCCAATGACCAGATAATAGTTAAAATAGCATCCTACACTGGATAATCCTATCAGCGCTGATAACAGCAGATTATCCGTATTATTTACTAAGACATTTCCTGTTTTGTGCAGCATCATCGCCCGGATATTTCTGAAAATCTCCCGGCTTTCTTCCTCAGGTATCGGTTCCACATCGTTCTCTCTCAGAAGAGGATACAGTCTATCTGCCTTTTGAGAAATTGCAATATTTCTTGCAAGCGTACAACATAAACTCACAAGCACAAACAGTATAAAATCCTGTGTTGCCCATAATACCACAATCTGCACCACATCCTGGATTACAAGAAACACCGTCTGATACCACACTCCCACAGAAATCAATTGGTGGGCATCAATCAAGGTTCGCTTATATGTCCACAGATAAGACAGCGCTGAATTTGTCAGAAACAGCAGGTAAATCAGAGTTAAATGCTCCACCTTCTGATCTCCTGTCATAAAACGCAAAAACGGAATACAGACCACCCCAAAAATCAGAATCGCACCGGACATCGCATGATAAAACTTCTGATAAAGCTTCATCAAAGACTTCTGTTTCTTTTCATCCCCGCGAGCAATGGGATCATACAATGCATACGGGATGGCTGTCACAATATCAAGCTCCGGCAACGCCAGCACGGTAATGATATTCGAAAATAGTCCGCAGACCCCCACATATGCCTCACTCATCCTGTGTGCAAACACAACCCTGACGACGAATCCCATAAGGATAGCCATCATTCTGGAAATCACTGCTACCACTGTATTTCTGGCAGAATGTTCTGTGCGTGTCTTCTCCATCTGTCATTCTCTTTCCTATTCTTTCATTCTCCTTCCGCCATCCAGACGGATGTTTCCAACCACATATCCCAAAGCTTCTTCCTCCTGCTCATTCGCCAGCAGAATATGTTCCCCGGTAATCGGGTTCACAATTGAAAAGTACAGAATATACTCCTTCTCCGATAATCCGCTCAATGGAATCTCTACCTTCAATGTCAAGATATCCTCCCTGTTCGTCCCGCCGGATAATTGTCTCAATGATTGATCAATCTTATAAGTAAAGCACTCCTCCTCACCGCAGATCATCAACCTAAGCTCCGGTTCTCGGTATATCGGGGCAAACCCAACATTTTTGAGTGATATTTCCGCAGACAGACAGTCTGAAAAAAGCGAATGGGATATATCCACATCTGCAATCATAAACCGATATCCCAGATGCCTTTGTATATAAGTAAGACCATCCATTCCGTCAAAACAACCATCGTCTTTCACCGTCTCTTTTGCCCACTTGTCAAACACGTCTTGATCGTAATCTCTATTGAGATACGTGACATGCATCAACGCCAGATCCTTTTTGGCACTTTCAAAGTCATTATATGCATTCTCGACGATCACTTCTCCCCCGTTAGGCACCCACCGACACAGCTTCTCCTGAAACTCCAGTTCCTCATGCCTGCTCCACGGTGCAAAGATACCCACTTCATTTGCCCCCTCTGTTCCATAAGTACCGTAATCGCTCTCATTACCCATCATCCCGTCATTAAACAGTCCCAATCTCCCGGCCAATGAATCCACTGACAAATGATCCTTCGATGGTTCTCCTAGACCGGTAATCTGACGCCACTGCATCGGCATCCGAACAGCCAGGTAAATAGACCGATCTACCACTTGCTCTAATTCTGAGGCAAGTCTTTGCATATCCGTGCTATTAACATACGGCGTACCGTTCATCTCTCCCCAATTTCCAACAAAAAGCCCTTGTATCAGAAAGATTTCACCTTGGTGTTTGTGCAGAATCCCTTTCAACTGCCGCATGTGTACAAGAATAGTTGCAAGGTTTCCCGGCTCCTGCCCCAGTGCTTTGCCATCCCAATCATACAGGAAACGCACAATCAATCGTTTATCAATCGTCTCCAACGCACAGAACAATTCTTCAATATTGGCAAGCCCTTTTTGAGTAATCTCTCCATTACGATAGTTCTGTAGGTTGATCTGTATAAGGGTAAGTCTTGTTTCTGTATCGTTCTGATATTTTTCTTTTACAAGCTTCTCAAAATCTACTTCCTCATCCTGGATCATGAATCCATATATCGAGTAAAACCCGCAATCATAATTTTTTAGCTCGCGATTGGATTCGGTAAACACGGTTTTTTCTATCGTCACATGCCTGGAATACAGAAAATAGAAAAATAGGCAAACCAGGCACACGACCAAAAATATTTCCACTTTCAAACCAGCTTTCCTCTTACCTTCCTCCGTTTTCATCGCCGACAGCCAAATTATAGGGTGAACCGGGTTCCTGCTCAAAGTAAAAGCAGACAAAGTTCTCATCCTCATAGCCAACTCTCCATTCATAAGGATAAAGCTTCGAAAAATGCTGACACCACTCGTACGCCTTGGATTCCACAATGGTCCGGCTTTCTAGATCCGTATAAACTTCCCACGGATCCAATTCTGTCCTCCATTCCTTCTTGGCCATTTTTTCTGAAATCTGTGAAGCAATGATTTCTGGACATTGGCTTACCCCACCCTTTATACTGGAAAAAAGTTCAATATGGTTCTCTGAAACCAGCCATGGGGGACCATTAAAAAGATGTACCTGCGCATAGGAAAGTGGTCGCTTTTCCACATATAAAAATACATATTTTGTAGGCAACTTATAACTGCTCTTTTTGCTATTGATCAGAAAATTCTGCCATTCTTCATGATAACCGTCCTGGATCATCTGATACATTTCATCCGTCGTGGACACAATCGTATAACTGTGTTTGGGAAATTTCTCGATAATGGATTGAGTCACCATCACACTGGAATTATAACGTGTCAATTCGATATACAAGGGACCATGCAGCACATCAGCTCTAAGCACCACCATATATGTCCCCACCACACCAAGAATTGCCAGATACTGCCGCCCCGTTTCACAGCATATCTGTCCAAATGCCGATAGCAACAGGTCGAAAGGCATAACCATCACCGCTATAATCAACAGTTGCTCTACCGCACAAAGTCTGGACCCTGCGATGAGTTGTGGCAGCCCCAATGCACCAGATGCATAAACAACCATAAAAAGTACCGATGCAATGATAATAGGCGGATATCCGTCAAATCGGCATCCATCTATCTGCTTTCGAAAATAGTTTCTTAATATCCAAGCTCCGATACGGTATATCAGCCATAATATGGCCATCCCCTCTGTAAACAGCGCAATGTGTGATGCCCGCTCGTCCCCATATACCTCACAATATCCCCTCCGAAAGACCTCCCCGGCAACATTCTTTTCTTTCCCTACATTGTAAAATACTTCATCGGACGCCTCCTCATCCGGGTCCGTGTGATTGATTACCCCCATTGCCCAACTCATAGATCGTTCGAAAGGAATTCCTGAAGCGCGCGCCGCCAATATCGGCGTAACCGCAACTATCAGACCACACAGGGTCGAAACAACCAAAGGCAAGAACCATTCCTTTGAAAATATTCTCCTCAGGAAAACAACGGCAAAGGATGCACATAAGAGGAAAGCCATAATCGTCACATAATAATGTGTCACAATAGAAGCTGACAACGCCATCATAAACAAAAACAAGTTCTCATCCCAAAAATATCGCGCATGCTTTCCCTTGAAGAGAATTCGATGCTCCCCTTTTAAATACCTCACCAAATACCTTGCACAGAGAAACTGAGCAAACAGGCCAAACTCCTGGGGAACCGTGTACTGTAGACGGGACATTGCATACACTGCATTGACACTCTTTACATCCAAAAGCAAAAACAGCGCCAACACAAAAAATGGAGTGTAACGCGAATGAAATACCTCCCTCAGCAGACCAAACGCTGAAATCAAAAAAACAATTACATGGATTCCAGCAAGAAATAACAGAATACTGTAAACTCGGATTCCAAATAGTGTGTGCAAACAGTAGATAAAGCAGTGCATTCCCTCCGGATACACACCGCCGGAAAAAACCTTTCCGTCTATCAATCCCTGGATCCAAGAATGATGCACATACAAATCTCCAAATCCATAAGAATAATCCAAAAAGGCATTATAGGAAAAATAAATCATCCCGTAAATCAGAATCACCAAGAGAAGTATATATTCCCCGAACCTCGGACGTAGGATTTCCCATAATCTCCCACACTGCTTTCTCAGCCCATTCGTCAGAGTTTTTATCTCTCCACGCAAAAAAGTGCGGATTCCACAGGCTCCCGTTGCCACCCGGTATAATTGCTCCACCCGTTCCGAAATATGCTCTCTGGAGATTCCTCTCAGATACGACAGGACCGGAATTCCATAAAAGATCAGAAGCACCATCCACCGATTCAAAATGTGAAAAAATCCCAATCCCAGTATTATCGTATTGATCAAAACAATCTGAACCGTAACACAAAAACTGAAACGGTATAGTTTCCCTTTTTGTCGCAGATGCCTGCGAAACACTAGCGAAGGCCACAGAAACATCAATGCATAATATCCGAAAAAAACGGCGGCATACTGCCCCGCCCAATATAGTGTAGCCATGCTGTCACCCTCTTTTCATAAACTCAATCAGTAGCTCAAATTCTTTTCCTCGAGGCATATCCTTCATTTCTGATGCACGCTTGAATGCAGCCCTCTTCTCCGTATCCTTCAAAAGTTCGGCAATACTATCCGCAATCGCTTCCGGTTCCAGCCGACAGAGAATTCCATCCACGCCGCTCATAAGTTGTTCCCGGTTTCCCGGACAGTCTGAGGCAATCACTGCACACCCTAAGATTTGTGCTTCCTGAATTGCTATACTTTTTCCTTCATACCTGGTGGCATGCACATACAGATCTGTCTGTCTGTAATAAGGGTATGGATTTTCTACCTGTCCAAGCAGACAAAAATCTTTTTCTAGCCCTAAAGCAGCAATCTGCCTCTTCAGATGTGCTCTTTCTTCTCCTTCCCCCAACACATACCATCTGACTCGGTATCCTCGTTGCTTCAATAGGTTCATAGCCTGGATCGCAATATCGTACCCTTTCTGGTAGCATAGCCTTCCCACCGTAAGCAGGCGAACGCCATCATATTCATCTGAAAATCCTCCTGGTTCCTGTGCCATCCGGCGGACTTTTTCACTGTCAATAATATTGGGAAACACGAATGTTCTTTCCTTCTGTTGAGGATAAAACTTTACAAACGACTCTTTTACCTCTTTGGAGACAGCGAAAATACGTCCAAACTTTTCCCAGCAGTTCCGATCCATGTCCCGAGTATACCCTGCATTTTCATAATCAATATGTACGAATGCCGCTTTTCTCTCTGCGTTCACATAATCCGCCACATAATACGCAGAGCCCCCCTCCATCCATGCCACAGCTAAATCGAAAGATTCCCCAAAACGCCGTGCACCCTCCGCCACGATAGGCCAGAATAATTTATCAATTTGAACCCTACCAGCCCGAAACATCTGTACAAAATAGTTCATAGAAACCGATAGCTTCCCCCAGAGGTTTCCATTTCGAAGATACGATGCCAGAACCGTTGCTGCCATTCTGATACGGCCTCGCTTCCCCCAGACGGATTGACTGCTAAGTCTTTGATTTAACACCCGAATATCCGGCGGCAAATGAGCACTCAATTTTCCCTGCCCCATCATTACATAGAGAGAAATCTCATATTCCGTCCGGTCTAGTTTCTTCAGGAATTCCAACATTGATGCCTCCGCGCCTGCACGCCCCAGCGTATTAATGACTATCAGTATTTTCTTCATATCTGCAATACACCATACTGGTGGGTGCCTCCGTCTTTCTGTGTTTGATCAATCTGCCCTGGGAAAATACAAAAGCAGTCAAATGCTTTTCCATCCAGCGTAACCGCATATATGCAACCGTCCATCCTACAAACGCCCCCGCTACCAGGCCGACCCCATACCAGATCTCCCCCAGATAAGATGCCCCTATACTGCCCAGAAAAGTTACAAAGCAAAAGCTTAAGGCTGTAGCCACTACGCCTCTTAGATCCTTAAAATAATATAGAAAAAGAATCTCTGCATACATCAAAAACAGAATAAAATATCCGGCCGCCAAGCTAGGATAGATACGTAGAATGATACCTGCAAATCCAACCTGTGGTAAGATCACCAAACAAAGCAGAAAAATAACCACAGAAATTATAAACTGCACACGCACCAGAGACATCAGTTCGCTGGACAACTTTCGAAACATACGCTTCTTCGCATTTTCAATGTCCGCCGCCTTTCCTCCTATGACAGCCTCTGAATATACCCTGTATTTTTCGTGAAAATACATCTCCACCCGAGAGGTAAAGATAATCGTAGCCGAAATATTCGTAAACATGGCCAGGCATGTTGCCATGTCATAGGGTTGGTTGCACACAAAGCTTCTGGCGACCACAATTCGCATATCTGTCGTCCAGAATACAAAATTATGAATGTACAGCCCCAGCGTATAGAGAAAATTTGTGGCTACCAGCTGCCAGGCATTTTTAAAATAAACAAGCACAGCACTGTAGCGATTACTGTTCTTTTTAAAATATCTTTTTATCGTCACATACTCTAATACTGCGATCAAAAAGAACCCCAACATCAGAGCCGAAAGCATCGAAAACGAAATACTCCAGTGTAACAAAAACCGCAATATCAGAGCTGCCACAAAAGCTACCGCCAACCCACACAGAAAAAAAATCGAAATCAACTGATAATCCTTGCAGGCTGAAAGATAAATCATGGAATATATCACCAAAACCAACAACATATAACAACAAAAGCCAACAAACACATAAAAAACTGCGACTTTGCCTACAAAGTACTCCCAAAGGCAAAATGGAATCGCCAGAAGACCACTCAAGCAAAACGCCAGAAACAACCCCATATAATAACAAGGCAGAATGTCCTCATACCGCTCCTCATAGATCACATCATGCATATATTTTGACAAAACAGCATTGAATGGCGAAGTTGTCAACATAGAAAAAATAAAGACATACAATACCGTGCAGGAGAATAACTCTCTTTCCAGATAAGCAACACTGTCAAATTCAAGTACAAGCCCCATTAGCAAAATATCCAGTATCACCAAAAACATCGGCGCCACTGTGATCGCCGTACTGTATGCAAAACCGACAAAATCAGCCAGCAGAGAATTTTTTCCATATATTTGATTCAGTCTGACTCCTATTCCTGCCATGGCTTATTCCTCCTCTGTCTTTTGTTCCAAACTTGCCACGAAATCACCGTAAATATTCCGATAGGTATCCTGCATTTTCTCAATCCGATACCCAGCGGCTACTCGTCTGTACCCACGTTCTCCCATCTCAATCCGAAGCGCCTCATCATCGGCCAGTCTAAGAATTGCCTGGGTGATTTCCTCCACATTCATAATGTGCGTTACAATACCTGCCGGACCGAAGTCATCCATATCACCGAGAATCAAGCCCTCACAATTTCCTACATTTGTGGCGATCACTGGTTTATGGGCGGCAAAACTCTCCAGAATAGCAAGTGGCTGTCCCTCACTGATGCTGGTAAGAATTATCATGTCCATCCTACCCAAGTATTCTCTGACATCCACCTTGTCAGTAAACACGATGTCCGAGGTTCCCATCAAATCTACCAGTTCAAAACACTCTCTGGCATATTCTTTCTCATCTTCCCAAGGTCCCATAATCCAAAGCTTAAGCTCAGGCTTTTGTTCTTTCGCAAAACAAAATGCCTGTATCATTGTTTTGATATCCTTTATTGGCGCCACACGAACGATTGCACCAACGTGAACCTTTCCTTCATCCTCCTCCTGTTTGCCTGGGATGTCCTGCAACTTTTCCACGGAAATTCCATTCGAGACCACCATAGTTTTCTCCATAGGACACCCGAGCTCCAACTGTATCCCCCTGGCATAGCCGTACAGACTGGTGACAAGATCCGCACTTTCATAAGCCAACCGAGACATTTTCCGAAATTGGTCGATCCAAATATTTTTATAGATCCCCTCCACCCACTTCGCTCTCACCAACTCCTCCTCCCGCTCTCTGGTATAGATACCATGCTCCGAGATCAACAGCCGGCTGCCATAGAGACATTTTGCCATGCTCCCGATAATTCCCGCATATCCCGTACATACACAATGATATAGATCGGCCTTGGGCAGTTTCATTTTCATTGTCAAAAACATTGGTAGATAAATCGAACGCATCATCCACAAAAAATCAGAAAACACCACCTGACTGTAGTTCAACTGATAATAATCCATTACGGCCTGAAAGAAATCTTCCCCCATCAACAGGCCATTCAGAGACACCCGGGATTTCTGGAACCAGTGAAATAATGTCTCCCAGTCCGTCTTTTGATTCAAGATCAAGCTTCGAAGCGCCCGGTATTCTTTTCGATTCATCCGTTCATGATGCTTTCTACCCCATTCGTCATCATCCAAATATAACTCATGTACCTCCTCGACATTTGGAGGAAGTTCATATACAAACTTCCCGCTCATAGAGCGGTTTGCAATAATGGTTAAAAGAACAAATTTGTATTCTGGAAACATCTGAATCAAACCATGAACCCAGCTTGACACGCCACCCACCACATATGGATAACAGCCCTCGACTACCATACAAATTTTCATAGGATTCCTTTCTTTGATTGTAAAATTGTTGTTGGCAAACTTTAACTATTCAATTACTCTAAAATGTCATTGTTGTTTTGTGACAATGTCAAAACCACGTTCTCATTCTCTGCCTCAATCAGGTAAACGCCTTCCTCTACCGCTTTCAGTTTGCCGCCTTCTATCCTGACATCGGTATCCAGATTCATTCTCAGGAGAAACCATACTGTCTCTTCAAAATTACTCACTTCCAGAGAAATCTTATTTCCTGACTGGTTCACCTGATATTCCAGAGATAGAAAGTTACGGATACGACTATCGCATTCGGATACGGTAGTCCCTGAGAACGCATGGAATTCTTTCCAATTTTCATAGAGGTCCCCGGCCAGGCTCTTTGAGATTTCCCGCCAGGTTTCGTTCCCGTTATCTGCCGGATAAATCACTTCAGCAACATCTACATACACACTGCTGTAACCCAGTGCCGTTTCCACACATTTATTACGAAAGTCTTCGCTGTAAGTATATCTTAGGCCATCACTCAAAACGCTCTGCTTTGTCACCTGATCCGACATATATCCAATGATTTCACCATCTCCGCAATCGTCTTCAACTACTGTCCGTATATCCGATAAAATGTCTTCTGAAAGAACAGTTCTTATCTCTTCCTCCGGCAAGTCGGCCGCGTAAAAGGAGGTAAAACGATACTCTGGCAATGTCTTCTGGATCAATTTATCATCTTCTCTGAGCTTTTCCGTGAGTCCTGTATCTGATATACAAAGGCCTGATAAGCCCGCCTCCGCCCTTTTCTCATTTAAAAGCTTCATATAATAAATCAGCTTATCTTGTTCCGGCAAGTTGCCGTCTTCGTAGTTATACTGAGGTGCTATCATAGCCGAAAGACCGAATCCGCTTTTCTCATAAGCAGTCATAATATCTGGCCACACAATATCCCGAAGCACATTTGAAGAAGAGCGATTGTAGCGTCTTCTCATTTCCTTCTTGTTTTCTTCTGCCAACCCCGGATAGTTGAGTATCACCAGGTTCTGTGCATTTACGACCGGATATATCTCATATTCTTTCGTCTGCGCAGACATGGCAGATAAAAGTCCCAGCCCTTCTATCCCTTCCATATAGTCGCCATTTATGACAAATACAAAAGCCGATTCCAGATTGTTTCTCCAGATGATCGGCGGGTAGTTCATATAGTCGGCACCCTCTTCTTCTATAATGCCCGACATATAAGTTTTGGTTCCCGTGGCTAGTAGATACCATGGAAATTCCAGCTGCATATCCTGTCTCTTTTCCTCGGCCTCTTCATCCTCTGCACGGTAGAATTGCTCTCCTCCCAACAAAAAACCTCCATATAAATGAAGTCCCGCAGCTGTTACATTTTTCTCCCTGACACCGTTGATTCCTAGGAAATTCTGAAGTTCTTTGTTTCTTTCTATGACAGATACATCCGGCAAATCAGCAAACACCAGATCCGTCCCTTCCTCCGCCAATTCTTTCAACCTTTTTAACGTTTCCTCATTCTCCCAATCTAGCGTCTTGGAATCAATGACTGCCATCTCAAAAGTAATCTGATACTTTGCTTCCTCCAATCCTTGACTTTCCTCCAAGGAATTGCAAAACCAGATGCCAAGCTTCATATAAGATGCCCAGTTTTGTACCACTTTTCTTGTCGGGTTTTGTTCTGCGCCAATATATAGAATCTCCCCTCTCTGGCCGTAGCTGCTGCCCTCCCCTGCTACATAGGCGCTACTTCTGTCGGATAGTTTCGCAGAACCTTCCGCATATGGATTCACCGTATAATCATTCAACACTTCTCGCGCAACACCGGAGAACTGGAACATGAAGAAAAGAATCACGATAACGATTGTACTTGTAAAATAATTCCGTAACGATACCATACAACTACTCCTAACCGAACAATCTGATTAACTCTAACGTTTCATAATCAATCACTATATCCGATTTCTTCAGAGACTCCAATGTCTCAAAAAAATCTTCTTTCTTTTTCATCGTAAAATATAACTTTAATTTGCATGTATAAACCGCAAGCCCTTCCGGATATAATTCCGTCAGCCTCTGGCACCATTTATACGCACCCTCGAAATCCTTTTCCTCAAGAAACAGTAAGCAGATCGTCTCACACCTCGTTTCTGTAAGACAGTTTCTGTTATTCTCATATAGTAAGTCCGCTGATTCCTCCAACATATGTATAAAGCGTCTCTGTTCGATCTCTGAAAATACGTGTTGCGCCAGAACTTGAGTTGTATAATCAATCAACTGCTCCCCATATTCTGTATGAGCCGGCTCCTTCTGTATCTCCCTGTACATTTTCTGTACATTTATGCGAAATTCATTGAGCTCATCACTTAAAACCGACGCTGCATAGTGGGAAGTTTCCTGGTCTTTCACATTCAATGCCTGTGAAATAGCCGACAGAGAAGATTTCACATCTCCCTTCAAAACATTAAGCATAGCCTGTCTCAGATTTGTCTTATCATTGACTGATATCGCCTCCTCCAGCGGAATCATATTTCGTTCCCGTTCTTCATCCGCTTTCAACTGAGTCCTCGCACGTACTTTACTGAACACCACGTCTGACAAATCCGCTTTCTTCCAAATAGGCAATTTGACAAGTAAGAAAGAACATAAGAAAAACAAAGGACCGGCCACCGGACATAAAATCATGATCGCAAATCGTAACCAATAGGTTCTTCTGTTCTCTACAAGACGTTTTCTTTTCCTTCTCTCCTGGATGCTCACAACAATCACGGTATTCCAAAACACATAAAGAACCGCTACCAGAAGATTCACAATAAGCAATAACAGAAAAGCAAGCTCAGCTCGCATCGAAACCACCTTCCTCCATAACAGATATCCCGATCGTCTGCAGTCTTTTCCTCACAATTTCTGCTCCTTCTTTATTCGTATTGGGTAGCAGAATCTGCAGTTCTTTCTCTCCCTGAATTCCAAGATAATCCGTTTGACGTAAAATACTTTTTAACTGATCGGCCATATTTCTATGCGATACCTCTCTTATCGGGATCGTCAGAAGTTCACATTCCGTCAACCCCTGTGCCTTCGCATCCAAAAAGGCTTTTACGAGTGTCTCGAAAGAATCTTCATTTAAAATATCTGTCCCCTCTACATATCGCTGACTTCTCACCGCCCTTAGATACTGTTCTGCGCGCAAGGCGGCATCTCGAATCAGGGCACATACAATCATAAACCGATTAGCCTCCGCCAGAGTCATCCTCTGCCATGGTATATCCCAAAGCATCAGAATAAACCACATCTGCTCCTGTTCGTACACTGCAGACGCCATCAGTGGAAGCCCTTCCTGCATCGTTCTGTTGACATAAACCCGATGTTCTTTCAGCTCACAGAGCATTTCCTCCATCTCACTATATTTAATCGAATAGCCAAGCTCCCGTGCCTCAGGAGACGTGGCAGAAAACAATCTGGCATACTCTTCGTTTGCGACGACATATACTGCCACTGATCTGCTATCCATCAATTGAGAGAGTATTTTCGCCGCATAAAATAACACTTCCTCCGGAGCATAATGTTCCAGACCAGATGTCAGCTCATAAATTTTGCCCAGGCTGTCTCTCTGATTTACAACCTGCTGCTCAAAATTCTGTTTCATCTGTATATTACTGTCGTTGATGTCAGAAATATCATCCATTTTTCTTTTCAGATAGCGTATCTCCTCTTCGTCTTCCTTCTGGATATCTTTCAGCTTATCCTTCATGTATCCCACAACCATTCCCACAATAAAGAGCTGTGCGATCCACACATATGTATTGTAATCCAGAAGAATATCAAAACCTGTCCGTTCATACATTTGTCCGAAAAAGTACCCTGCAACCGCCAACATAGCAGAAAAGATCGCCTGTTGCTGCCCATGTACGATTGCAAATAAAAGTACGTAGAGCAAATAAAAATCCAGTCTGTCAAAATATTGACTGCCTACAGCCTTGTTATTCAACATAAAAAAAGGGATAAAGCCAAGCACATTTTCCGCAAAAGGAAACATCTTCCTCAAAATCCCTCGAATAAAATAGGTGAACTTTTTATATCCTTTTTCATCGGAATCTTCCATCATTTCTAAAGAACTACTATGGCGCTCTAAATATTTTACAAGCCGCTCCACACCCATTTCATAATTTATAAAAATTTTTTGTCCGTACTCTTCCTGGTATCTTCTTCCATCCAGGACGATTTTGTAATTTTCCCCCACGCTGTTGTCTATAATCACAACCTCTTTGCCTATCTTCCGGCGTATCAACTGAGCAAGCTGCAATTCATCCGTCTCATCCATGGAAGAGATATGATAACACCACTCTTTCGGTCTTTCTGCTACGATTGCCTTATATGCCAGTTCTACCGCATCATTCAGATACAGCATTGAAAAAACATGTCTGCCATTCGCAGAAATATGTCCTGTTCGTATCGCCTCCACGCACATTCGGAAGCATAAATTATCCTCTCTCCATTTCCTGTCCGGTACACCGTACACATGATCCAAACGAAGAACCATGATATCCAACCCCTGCGCCTTCCTATAATTGGAACAGATTTCTTCTCCCTGCGCCAATGCCATCGCTTTAAATCCCTGTGGAGACAACGTCTCCGTCTCCAAAATAGCTTTATTATGTGGTTCCCCGTAGACCTCCTGAGACGAAAAATACACAAAACGGCCTTTCTTCATCAGAGAATATGCGGACAGAATATTCATGAGTCCGGTTGTATAGCGCACAATCTCTTCTCTCGCTTTACTCCAGTCAAAGTTTGCGTCATATGCTCCCATAAAAATCGTGATATCCGGGCTGATACTTTTAAAAATATCTTTTATAATTTCATTTTCATACGCAAAATTATATTTCTCGAATACACGCTTGTAAGAAAAGTGTTCCTTACTTCCCCCGGTCAGCAGATAAACACGATGTCCACTTTTCTTGCATTTATCAATCATAGCATTTATCAAATTGCCACTACCGCCAATTAATAAAACATCCATTGTTTGTCGTATGCCTCCTTAGTCAAAAAGGTCCTATTTCCCTTGAATATTTTTGACAAATGCTCCACAAACTTTATGTCGTAGTCCCATATGCAATCTTAATTTTCGTAACACTTTCCTCTCCCTTTTTATTCGCAAATATCGTTATTTCGTTATTATTATACGTCAATACATATCGTTATTATTATACGTTTTAGTGAAGCAAATTGCAATACCAACTTCCCCTATAATTAACGAATACCCATAATTTATGATTCTGGAGGTAATATTTATTATGAATATTTTAGACAAAATCGTGGAATATCGTCTGGAGCGCGGTTGGACAGAATATCAATTGGCCGAGAAGTCTGGTCTCACACAATCTACCATTTCATCCTGGTATCGAAAAAATATGCTGCCTTCGATTCCTTCTCTCAAAAAAATCTGCGATGCATTTGGAATTACATTGTCGCAATTTTTTTCAGAGGATAATGAAAACGCTATTCTTCTCACGGAACAACAACATCGCCTGCTCCATTACGCAGCAAAATTGAACTCTCAACAATACGAGACACTGACTCGCTTTCTGGAACTCTTATAATTTCAATCATGAGATAAATGCTCTATCTCCAATGTAAACGGTAGCTAGTGCGTACCTATACAAAACTGGAGCAAATCTGCATGATAGAAACAGATCTGCTCCAGTCTTATTTCACTTCATCTCTACCGGCCTTTCGGCAGTTCGCAGGAAGATTTGGTGCCCATGGGGTCAGGTCATTCAAAAAACTGCGATCAACGTCATAGACTTACCTCCTTCATGCTAATATTGGCGGTCTTAGCCAGGAATTAATAAAGGCAGGAAAATTCCTGCCTCATAAAAATCCCCACAGCACGGGCGATACTGTTAAATATACTTTTTAGCGGTTTCCAAACTCAGGTTAAATTTTTCCTGCAATTTTTCCAGTATAGTCTGAATAGGCACATTCATATCTTTCAATGTAGATACCAGAGCCGCAATGCCCTCTTCTCTACCTTCTTCTCTACCTTCTTCAAACTTCACACGTTCCATCATTTCCATCGTCATATAATCACGCCTCCATTTCTTGTTCGCTTTCGCCTTCCTAACCGCCTCTTTTAGTCTATCTATAAAATCATCCTCAGTAACCTTAATACCCTTTACATAATCCAAAAACACACGTAGTTCTTTACTCACATCATCCATATCGCTGTCAGAGTTTAAGAAGATTTTCTCGGCTTCATCGCCCATAGGTAAACTGTTATCTTCTTTACAAATATTCTCAAATGTATAGATATGTCTTCCCTTTCCATATAAATCAAATGTACAGATAAAAATGATGTACGTCCTGTTTCAAAGCAGGAAACGATTCCTTTTTTTCCACGTTGTTTAAATTTTCTACACCATCTTACTGCCTGTTCATAGATTGGCGTTGTATAAAATCCTCGTCCAAAATCTACATTATCTCTGGAATGATTTAGGTCAGGATGCACAATTTCCAAACAAGAACCATGGTACAAAATCATACCTCCACCCCTCTCTCCTTCATTAGTTCGATAATATCGTCTACTATATACTGCTTACTCTGTGTATGCAAAATCTCATATTCTGCCACTATATATTCATTCAAAATATTACTCTCTTTTGTCAACGCTTCGTAAACGTGTCCAGCGTCCACGGCTAATTTTTCTGCAATATTTTCAATACAAAAAACAGCAAATTCAAGCTCCTTCTCATTTTCAATCTTTTTTTCAGGCACATCTCCTGGCACCCCCCATCTTTATTTTGATAAAATCTGAAACAAGCTCCAATTCCAAGAAAAACATTGAGGGCGGTTGCATCCGTATTCTCCTTATTTTCCATCAGAACATTTAGAGACTCTTAGATTCGGAACTCGGAACAAGAAAGAATACAATTTGTGCAATTTGCTAGATGCAATTTGAAAAAGTCCCTTTTGACCCCAACATCTAATAAAAAGTATAGCACAAAGTTTACTGAAAGATGAAAAATAATACCCGTTTTGTTGAAATAATTTCATTGTAATCAAACGCAGCAATGATATAATAATATACAGACGAAAGAAAGGTAGATTTCTATCATGAAGCAAACCGGACTCAATAGCATCTTGATCGACGAAATAAATGCGATTGCAAAAAAACACAATATAAACAAGGTAATTTTGTTCGGCTCCAGAGCACGCGGCGATTATCATCGTGCCAGCGATATAGATTTAGCTGTATCTGGAGGAAATATCACACGTTTTACCTTGGATATAGAGGAGGAAACATCCACCCCATTGAAATATGATGTGGTAAATTTAAATGAAAATATATCGAAACAATTGTTGAAGTTTATTGAATCAGAAGGGATTATTTTATATGAAAAAATTTGAAAACTATGTTTCCAATCTTCGTATTCTCGAGAAGGCAAATCAGGAAAATCTGAACAATGAATTTATTATCAGTGGAATCATCGACAAATTCTCCATTCAATTTGAATTGAGCTGGAAATTATTAAAAGAATTACTGACATACGAAGGAAATAAGGCTTCCATGACTGGCTCCCCGAGAAGTATCATCAAAGAAGCCTATGTCGTTTACCCCTTCTTTAACGGCGATATCTGGCTGGACATGCTTAAGGACAGAAATGATATGGCTCATATTTATGATGGAATCGCTGCCAAAGAATTGGTAAAACGAATCCTAGAGCAATATATCCCGCAATTTGTGGCGCTGGAAAAAGAATTGATTCAAATTTACGGTGATATAGAAAAAGGCTCTTTTTTATGATATATTAAATTATATATTAGATAGGAAAAGAAAGGACAAAATTATGTGGGCTTACAATGAAACATTTTATCAGATATACCCGATCGGGTTCTGCGGAGCTCCGGTGCATAACGACGGAATTACCGTTCCCAGAATTCGCAAAATATCCGAGTGGAGCGGCTATTTGCAAGAAACCGGCTTCGGCTCTATTATCCTGAATCCGATTTTTGAATCCGATAATCACGGATATGATACACGGGATTTTAAGAAAATTGACTGCAGACTCGGCACCAACCAGGATTTCAAAGAAGTCTGTCAGGATTTGCACGCGCATCAGGTCAAGATCATGCTGGATGGTGTCTTCAACCATGTAGGCCGTGGTTTCTGGGCTTTCCAGGATGTGCAGGAAAAGAAATGGGATTCCCCATATAAAGACTGGTTCCATATCAGTTTCGATGGCAACAGTTGTTACAATGATGGTTTCTGGTATGAAGGCTGGGAAGGACATTTTGAACTGGTGAAGCTGAATCTTCAGAATCCCGCCGTTGTAGACTACCTTCTGGAGTGCATCCGTTTCTGGATTGAAGAATTTGATATTGATGGGCTGCGACTGGATGTAGCGTACAGTCTAGACCATAATTTCATGCGCAGACTACACGATTTCTGCGAGGAAGTCAAACCAGGATTCGCATTAATTGGAGAAGTACTGTTCGGCGATTACAATCTGATCGTCAATGACCAGATGCTGCACAGTTGTACGAACTATGAATGTTACAAGGGCATCTATTCCAGTCTGAACTCCATGAACCTGTTCGAGATCGCACACTCTCTGAATCGTCAATATGGGCCGGAAAACTGGTGCATTTACCGGGGCAAACACTTGATGAGCTTTGTCGATAATCACGATGTCACTCGAATCGCCAGCATTTTGACGAATCCGAATCATCTTCCATTGGCTTATGGTCTGCTCTTCGGTATGCCGGGAATTCCGTGCATTTACTATGGAAGCGAATGGGGGGAGGAAGGCGTCAAAGCCCCGGATAATGATTATGCACTTCGTCCTTGTTTCGAAGAACCAAAGCCAAACGAGCTAACAGAACTTGTCCGCCGGCTGATCTCCATTCGCCGGGACAGCGACGCGCTCTGCAATGGTTCCTACCGCAATGTCGTGATTACCAATCATCAACTGATCTTTGAACGGCGTTCGGACGACCAGCGTATCCTCGTTGCCATCAATGCGTCGGACGCACCGTTTACCGCCAGTCATGGAGAACTGAACGGACAATATCAAGATCTGATCAGCGGCGCTTCTGTTTCGCTCAATAACCAATTGGAGATGTCACCGTATAGTATACAGTATCTGGAATATCTGGAAAACTAGTTCACTCTTATTTTCAAACCTTCAAAAATATTTATCCAAAAAACTGCTCTCCCAATCGTTAGATTTTAGGTCTGACTTTTGGGAGAGCAGTTCGCATATCTATTCTTTTACCAGCACCTTCGTAACCTCTGCCATGTACATCACATGATAGTCCTTTTCAGGATAGTATTTTCCATCGTTTTCCGGCTCGTCAAAACACTCCGGCAACATTTCCTGATGATATTGCTTCTTGCAGACCATAATCAGATCCGCCTCCTCAAATGCAGTCGTCCCATCCACATAAAATGGAGTCAGACCTGCTTCCGCCTCTTTATCACAGTCTCTGCCGGACTTTGTCCCGCATACATTCAACGCCTTCCGATATTCCTCTCCATAAAATGAGATCGTAAAGGTATCCTGTGCATCGACAAATTCTTTCGTATACCGCTGCGGTCGGATATATACGGTCACAATATTCTTGTTCCACATAATTCCCATTGCACCCCAGCTTGCAGTCATCGTATTGTGTTTTTCTTCATTTCCAGCTGTTACCAACATCCACTCTTTATCAATCTTCGTGAATGGATTCAATTTCAACTCTTCGATCGCAATTTCTTTAAATGCCATTTTTACACCGTCACTTTCCGGAAATTTTTCTTTCCTTTTTTGAGAACCATTCCGTCCCCTGCAAATGTTTCCTTTGCAAACGTCATCTTAATATCATTCACTTTCTCGCCGTCCACGGACACTCCGCCCTGTTCTATGGCGCGTCTTCCCTCGGATTTGGAGGAAACCAGTCCGCTTTTAACGAGCAATGTCTGAATATCAATCTCGTCATTTGTAAAATCTTCCTCTTTTAAAACAGCCGTTGGCATCTCCGCCGCATTTCCCTTACTGAATAACGCGCGCGCGCCCTCCTGTGCCCGTTTTGCCTCTTCTTCCCCGTGCACCATCTGCGTCAGTTCATACGCCAGAATCTCTTTTGCCTGATTCAGCTGGCTTCCTTCCCATTTGTCCATCTCATCAATCTGCTCCAGCGGAAGGAACGTCAACATACGAATACAATGCAATACGTCCGAATCTTTGACATTTCTCCAGTACTGATAGAAATCAAACGGGGAAGTCTTATTCGGATCCAGCCAGACTGCGCCGGACTGCGTCTTACCCATTTTCTTGCCTTCGGAATTCAAAAGCAATGTGATCGTCATTGCACTGGCGTCTTTGCCAAGTTTACGCCGGATTAGCTCTGTACCGGCTAGCATATTGCTCCACTGATCATCTCCACCAAACTGCAGATTACAACCATATTTCTGGTACAACGCATAGAAATCGTACGCCTGCATAATCATGTAATTGAATTCCAGGAAACTTAATCCCTTCTCCATTCTCTGCTTGTAACATTCCGCCGTTAGCATACGATTGACACTGAAATGTGCGCCCACTTC
>JAAVXR010000031.1 GCA_022790755.1 Hespellia sp.
AGATTAAGCGGTGACTTGGCATCTTATTGGAGCCGACGAATAGATGATGCAAATCGTATCGTTTATCGGATAGAAGATAATATGATAAAGATTGTTCAATGTGGTTCTCATTATAGAGATAAGTAAAATCGGCAACATTTTGGCAACAGAAAATCAGCAAGCCATAATAATTGATGTAATTAAAGTAAAAACAGGCGTGTATTCGAGAATATAGAAAAATTGTGTGAAATCACTTCATTTCAAAATTTTGAGATGGAGTGATTTTTTTGCGTGGCAGACTATAGAAATTGATTCGTTGTTTACCGTTTTCAATCTGCTTTGTAAAATCTTTCTGGCAGACCGGCAGTATCTTGGGCGAGACAGTACCGGTTTCCGGAAAATCATGGAGAGATAAATAAGAGATCCTATGTTGACAATCTGAAATAATGATGATATTATATTAATACTATACTGATATATTAACAAAATATCAAGAAAGTGAAAACAAATTTAAGGAGGAAACAAGATGAAAGTAATTAGTACAACAAAGGCTCCGGCAGCAATCGGGCCGTATTCTCAGGCAATTGTCAGCGGTGACTTTTTATTCTTATCCGGACAGATTCCGGTGGATCCCACTACGGGAATGGTGGTAGAGGGAAGCATTGAAGAACAGGCGCATCAGGTTATGAAAAATATTGGAGAAGTATTAAACGAAGCCGGAACAGATTGGGATCATGTGGTAAAGACAACATGTTTTATCGACGACATGAATAATTTTGCGAAATTTAATGAGGTGTACGAAGGATACTTTATTTCGAAGCCGGCTCGTTCCTGTGTGGAAGCCTCCAAATTGCCGAAGAATGTTATGGTGGAAATTGAAGTAATCGCATCTATGAAATAAGATTCGTTTTTTGAAAAATAAAGGAAAATGGAGAAGAAAATGGAGAGAAGATATCAGCAGAAATATCCACATTTATTTTCCCCTGTTACAGTGAGAGGGAAAAGGATTCGCAATCGAATTACAGCAGCGCCGCACGGGGGAAAACCGGTAATGTTTGTCAGTGGTGAAGAAGGGTATTCCAACTTCTCTGAGACAGCAGCAAAATATTACGGGACTTTGGCAAGAGGCGGTGCGGGAATTGTAAACACCGGACATTTAGGGGTAGATCCGAGATATTTGCTGGGTGGAAGTAAAGAAAAATTCAATCTTTTCAGCGAGGAAACGCTGGCTCAACACGGCGAACCGATGCTGCAATTAATGTCGGATTATATTCATGCATATGGAGCAATTGCCAGTCTGGAGTTAAATCATGGAGGACTCTATTGTACTCCAATTTCAGAGGAGGACATGGTACTGGGACCTTGCACCACAGCAATTCATGATTTCGGCGAAATCCGTCAGGTGAAAGGAATGGATGAAGCGGAAATGAAACGTGTGGCAGAGTATTTTGCAAATGCTGCCAGAATTGGAAAGCGATGCGGGTTTGATGCAATCAATGTTCATGCCGGACATAACTGGTTGCTTGGGATTTTCCTGTCCCCATTGGATAATCAAAGGACTGACCAGTATGGCGGAAGTGTTGAAAATCGGGCAAGATTTCCGAAGATGGTATTGGATTCTATTCGAGAAACAATCGGTGAGAATATGATACTGATCGTGCGCTTCAGTGCATCAGAACTGCTGAGGGGTGGAGTCAGTATAGAGGAAGCAGTTGAGATTGCAAAAATCCTTGGTGAATCGGCAGATATTGTGCATTGTTCAGCAGGAAGAATTCGGGATGTAGAAACGGCAGGTTTTATGTTTCCACTGCAATATATGGAACATGGCGTGAACACCTATCTTGCGGCAGAGATTAAAAAAAATGTTCCGAATGTATGAATTGAAACTGTTGGTGGAATCAATGAACCGAAAATGGCAGAAGAACTGATTGCTGAAGGGACTGCAGATTTTGTAGCAATGGCACGTTCTTTTATAGCAGATCCGGATTGGGGCAAAAAGGCGATGCTGGGATTGGAAGAAGATATTCGGCCGTGTATTCGATGCCTGAAATGTCTTGAGCCAGGAAATGGAGCATGCAGTGTCAATCCAAGACGAATCATTCCGGAGCCGTTATTTCCACATGAACCATTAGGAAAGAAAGTGAAGCGGGTTGCCGTGATCGGAGGAGGACCGGCAGGTATGCTGGCAGCTGTGGAACTGGAAAGAAAAGGGCATCAGGTAGATTTATATGAACAGCGGGAACAGCTGGGTGGAAGACTCGGATTTTCGGAATATATGAAATTTAAAAAAGATATCTGTCGATATCAGGAATATTTAATCCGACAGGTATCCAAAAGAAAGATTCAGATACATCTGGGACAAAAAGCAACGCCTGAAAGAATCGCAGAGTTACAGTACGATGCAGTAGTAGTCGCAGCGGGAGCCGAGAATTTTATTCCACCGATTTTGGGAACAGATCAGAAAAAGGTAATGCATTCGGCAAATGTTTTTGGAAAAGAAGAAACTCTTGGAGAGCGGATTGTAATCATTGGAGGAGGATCTGTCGGCTGCGAATTGGCATTTCATTTAAAAGATTTTGGAAAGAAGATCAGTCTGGTAGAAATGAGTGACAGGCTACTTCCGGGAGAAACATCAATGGAATCATTCTATACGCAGTTTTACGTGACACATGAGTATCATATGAAAAACAAAAATATGATACAAAATCATGTATCTGATCAAGTCAAAACGTATTTGGGTGCAAAATGTGCGGAAATTACGGAGGAAGGCGCTGTAATAGAAATGCCGGATGGAACCAGGATCATGTTAGATGCAGATACGGTAATCATGGCAACGGGGCTTCGGGTAGATGAAGAAAAAATCGAAGCATACAAGGCTGTGGCTCCGCAGGTGATTTTTGCAGGGGATTGTGTAAAGCCGGGCACAATTTTGACGGCAACGTCTCAAGCATATGGAGCTTCGCTGCAGATAGATTAAAAATCAGATAAAAGAGGTGATGGCAGTTGGAAAAAAATAGCGAACAGAATGCAATGTATGACGAATTGGATCGGGGGATTTTGGATGAATTAAAAGAGAAAGATGTTTATGCAGACTGGCTGAAGCCGGCAGCATGGCTCCGTGGCGGAATTGTCGGTGGCGGCGGCTACGATATCGGAGTAGGAAAATACCTGAAATTACCTATGATGGATGTAATGATGGATGCCTCGATTCAGGCGCTGAAAGAGCGAAAAGCACTCTACTGGGACAATGCTGAAACTTTACCGCAACTGATTGCAGAAAAATTAAAAGAAGAAAATGGGATTATAGCGGATCCACAAAATGAAATCTTATTGCTTGCCGGTATGAGCGCCGGAATGGCGATTGTTTCCCAGACATTTTTAAATGAGGGAGACGAAGTATTAGTGATGGATCCGGGGTATGTGACCCATTTTGGGTATGTGCTGGCAAGAAAGGCAACTTTAAAGTTTGTCCGGCTCACAGAACATAAAGGAGTGACAGATGAAAGTCGCTGGAGTTTTGATGAACAGAGACTGGAAGATGCAATTACGCCAAAGACAAAGATGCTGATTCTGTGTAATCCGGAGAATCCGACAGGATATGTTTATTCACATGATGATTTACAGCAAATTTCGGAAATATGTATTCGGCATAATTTGATTGTGTTTGCAAATGAATGTTATGAAAGACTTGTATACAATGAAGCATTTGAACAGACATTGAAATTTGAGTCCATTGCGACGTTTCCAGGTATGAGAGAGAGAACGGTGACTCTACAGGGAGTGACGAAAGCTTATAATCTTTCGGGGTTCCGGGTCGGTTGGTTGGTCGCAGAGGAAGGACTTACTTCCATTATGCGTTTTGTACATAGTTGGGGCGCTGGCGGTCCAATTGCGCCAACGATTTCACAATATGGCGTGGCAGCAGCTTTGACAAAACCGTTTCGGGAAGATTATGTGCGGGAAGAATTGCAAATTTATAAAAAGAACCGGAAACTATTATGTGATGCGTTGAATGAAATTCCAGGGGTAGAGTGTGCTCCGAATATGGGAAGCCAATTTGTATTCTGTGATTTTAGTGAGTTTGGGACAGATGATTTGACTCTGGCAAAATATTTGTCAGGTCGTGGCATTACTTCAGTATATGGTTCGGTATGGGGGAAAGAAGCCGGGAAGAATCATTTGCGATTCACTCTGGCAAATCCGACAGATTATGAGGAATTGTGTGTGGAAAAGTTATGTGAAGCGCTGAAGGAATGGAAAGGAAACAGATGAGATTATGCAATATGATAAACATTGGGAAGAGTTATATTTTCCGGATTTTTCACCATATCAGTCTTTAGATCCAAAGAAAGGAATAAATCTGGTTTCAGCAGACCCGTTTGCTCCGGATTGTGAATTGCCTGAGGCGGTGGTAAAAGCGTACCAGGATGTAATTGTAGAAGGAAGAGGTCTGCATTATGCAGAAGGAAACGGAGATGCCGCATTGCATCAAACCATTCAGAAGAAGCTGAAGGAATTTAACGGAATAGAAGTTGATACGGAGAAAGAGTTGTTGATTACGGCAGGGTCTGCGTTTGGATTGTATCTGTCGATCAGAATGTGTATCTGTCCAAACCGGGGAGATGAGGTCATTAATTTTGACCCGACTTTTGCGGAAAACATAAATGATGTGAAAGTGATGGGAGCAAAAAATGTATTTTGTTCTGTTTACCCGGAGGATGACTTCCAGGTACGAGGAGAAAATCTGGAGAAATGTATTACAGAAAACACAAGAGTGATCATTGTCACAAATCCGGGAAATCCAACCGGAGTTGTTTACACAAGGGAAACTTTGGAAATGATTGCACAGATTGCATGCAAACATGATTTAATGGTGGTATGTGATCAGTGCTTTGAGAGAAATGTGTATGATGGAAGAGAGTATGTTTCCATGGTAACACTTCCGGGTATGAGAGAGAGAACCTTGAATGTATTTGGAACTTCGAAAGATTATGGATTGTCAGGATTACGGCTTGGTTATGTGGTCGGACCGGAAAAGCTGATTTCTATGATGAAAATTGCAACTTCCAATATGGTTGGCACCGTACCGGCAGCTGCACAGTACGCGGTGATTGCAGCTATGGAAAATTCGGAGTATATAGAAAAGTGGAATGAGCGCTTTGACCGAAGAAGAAAACTTGGATATGAGATTTTAAACCAGGTTCCGGGAGTGGTTTGTAAACTGCCGCATGGAGGATATTTCCATTGGGTAGATATACATCGCTTGGGAAGCAGTCAGGAAATTGTGAAATATCTGGTAGAAGAGGCGCAGGTAGCAGTAGGTGGCGGCCACTGGTTTGGCGAGAATGGAGAAGGACATATCCGGATCATGTACTGCAGACCGAAAAGTGATGAGATCTATAAAATTGCAATAGAAAGAATTGCAGAAGCACTGAAAAAATTAAAAGTGAATGAATAATGAGGATAAAGATATGGTAAAAATGGTTATAGCTTTTGGTTATGTTATAGTTATTTTGATAATCGGAATATTGTCTGCTAAAAAAATTAAATCCACAAATGATTTTACGGTTGCAGGACAATCCGTGCCATTTTGGACGAATGTAAGTTCCATGGCTTCTATGGGAATAGGCGCCGGCGCTACCATGGGGGTGGCCAGTCTGACTTATGCCTGTGGAATATCTGGAAATGTATTAGGAATCGGAGCTGCACTGGGCGGTATGCTGGCAGGAGTTGTGTTTGTACGGAAAATATATGAAAGCGGCGAGCACACGGTGCCAAGTCTTCTCAGAAGCAAGTTGGGAAAAAGAGTTGCTGCAGGAATGAATATTCTGGTATTGATTCAGCTGTTCTCGGCAGTAGCTGCACAGATCCGGTCACTGGGTATTATTACTCAGATTTTTATTCCGACAAGCCTTGCATATGCCTGTATCGGAATGACATTAGTTGCAATGATTTATGTATGTATTGGCGGAAAAACAGCAACCACAAAAACAGATAGTATTAACATTATTATTATGGTAGTTGCAATCACTGTGATCATGCCAATTATGTGCATAAAAAATACCGGTGGATTCGAGGGAATGGTTGCAACACTTCCGGACTTCTATTTTAAGCCGTTCACCATGGGACCTGCAGCAATGTTTGCCATGATGCTGTGGATTACAGCAACCGGCATGACAGACGGAGGGTATTTCTTACATTATCATAGTGCAAAAAGTGCCGGGGAAGCAAGAAAGGCTATGATTGTGGCCAATGCGTTTGTTGTATTGCCATATATGCTGTGTTGTGGCCTGATCGGTCTTGCAGGTGCAATGTTGCTTCCGGGACTTGAAAATTCCGATTCCATTATTCCGGCAATGGTAGCAAACTATACGACGCCGATTGTCGGCGGTATAATTTTAGCTGGTCTTCTTGCAGCTGTAATGGGAACAACAGCAGGTGTATTGATGATCACCAGTGTAACCTTAACAGAAAATGTTGTGAAAAGGGTGAACTCAAATATCGAGGGAAAAAAAGAACTGACATGTCAGAGAGTTTGTATTGTGATTGTGGCTGCACTTGGAATTCTTGTTGCGTTAAAAGCCAGTTCCATCGTAAGTATCATGCAGGATCTCTGTGCGCCGGCGGTATCTGTTGCACTTCCGATGTTTGTTGCAATCTTTTATTGGAAAAAAGTAACCGAACAAGGTGCATTTTTATCGATGATAATAAGTGGTATCCTGACGATCGGCTGGTATTTATATGGTGTGATTGTTCTGGGAGGAGCAAGTCCGTTTGGTATCCATCATATTATTATTGGAATTATTGTATCTGCGTTGACTCTGGTAATCGGAAGTTTGGCTACATATAGAGGAAATGATGAAAGTACTGTGAAAAAGGAGGTTGCCTGATCATGCTTAGAATATTAGATTTTGCGTATATTATCGGTGGAATTTGTGTTGCAGCATTTTTGGTATTTGGTATTGTGAAAGAAAATTTTTTCTCGAAAAAATGACCCTTAAGGGTATAGGAAGATGAAAAATTATGCTATAATATTTCCGGTATAGTAAGAGAAGATATAGTGTGAGGTTTCTTCCATGGAAAGAAAAAAAGTGATATTAAATCAAATTTATTCCCAGATAAAAGAGCGTTTGGTGAATCTGGTGTATAATCCGGGACAGCCGCTAAACGAAAAGGAGTTAGCAGAAGAATTTTCTACAAGTCGTACCCCGGTACGTGAAGCATTACTACTGTTAGCAGCTGAAGGATGGGTGGAAATTATTCCGAGAGTGGGGATTTATGTAAAACCAATTGATTTTCGGTATGTGCGGCAGGCATTAGAGTTTCAGTATGCAATGGATCTGTATACCGCAGAATATGCGGTTCGCAATATTACAGATCAGGAAATAGCAGAATTACAGGAACTGGCAAAGGAAATTCAAAAAGCGTTAGATGATCATGATCAGAAACTACGGTTTGACCTGGATACAAAATTCTGCGAAAAGTTTCGGACATTTAATACAAATGAGATCATGAGGGAAAATTATACGGCAACGCGAGAACATTTGTACAGAGCCTGGAAATACGGTTGGGAGTCTATAGAACCACGATTTATCGGCTCGGCGGAAAACGGAAGTATGGAAATAGCAAATGCGCTTGAGAAACGTGATCTGGAAGAATGTCGTTTACAGATACAAAAACATATGTTGTCAGTAAAAGATTTTATGCGGGAATTACTTTTTTAAAAAATAGTATGTAAGAGAAGAAACTGCGGTGTTGGTTCAAGAGACTGAATTGAGCACCGCAGTTTTTTGCCTAAACTACATTATTGAGATGAAGGATGTAATGAGAGTGGTTTTCATTTGGAATCAGAACAACTTTGATTGCTTCGCCTGTTTTTGTCAGTTCAATCCCTTCATTGATCTTGCTCAGCGGTAAAACATGGGTAATAAATTTGTCTGCTTCAAACGCATCCGACAATGCAAGATGGAAGGATTCTGCAACCTGAATACTGCTTGCGCCGATATGTGCATAGATCCATAATCCATTGTAGTGCGCATAGTTGGTATCAATTTCTGCTTTCGTTCCTTTCGCAATTCCGCCAAACCATACCACTGTTCCGCCTCTTCTCGTCATATACAACGCCTGATTCTGGGTGATTGCCGCCGGGGTTGCTGAAATCACTTTATCGGCGCCTTCTCCATCGGTCCATTTCCTGATGGCTTCTACCGGATTTTCTTTAGAGGAATTCACATACAGATCGGCTCCAAAGCGCTTGGCTAATTCCAATCTCTGTTCATTTAGTTCGATCATGGCAATTTTCGTTGCACCCCTTAATCTTGCCAGTTGGATATGAAAGCATCCGATCGGACCTGCTCCGATAATGACCACGGTATCACCAAAACGTACATCTATGTTATCCTGACATGCATAAACCGAGGATAATGGTTCTGCAAGAGTTGCTGCAATCAAATCCTGTTCCGGATCTAATTTGAATACAGAATCACGTCCCAGTTGTTTGCCTGTCACAGCATAGTAATCTGCAAATCCACCCTGACGTTCCGTATAGTTTCCTTTGTCAATACAGATCTCCGAATGACCGGAACGGCAGTATTTACATACCCCGCAATGATCTCCCGGATATACATAAATATGTTCACCTACTTCATATCCTTCGGTTTTTGGTCCGACTTTCACGATCTCACCCACAATCTCATGTCCATATACATGTGGATATCTCCCCGATCTGGAATCTGTTGTCAGATTTCGAATATCGGAACCACACAGACCAATTGCGCGAACATTCAGTAATAATCCATCTTCCGGACACACCGGTCTCTCGATTTCTTCCACCCGAATGTCGTTTGCCCCGTACATCAAAGCAGCCTTCATTTTCATAATTTCCTCCTTTAAAATGCTTCCTGATATATTTCTTTCAAATGGTCATAGTCTAAAAATACAAAATTATTTGCCAGTAGTCTTTGCTGATTTTCTATCACGGATTCCGTAAATTCTGAAATCTGGGACTCTTTCATCCCATATTCATGTAATGGTTTTTTCGGCAGCAACTGGTTCAGTATCGTTTCCAGTTCAGCAAGCGCCTTGCTTTCTTCACATTTCAAAATTTTCGCCAGATACTGGATGAATACGGCAATCTCCCCGTCACGTTTCTGCTTTATATAGGCTCTTAATACATTGGTAAATACGGAATAATTTGACTTTCCATGGGGGACATGGAACGTAGAGCCGATCGGGTAGCTCAACGCATGAACCGCTGCGCATCCGGCATTTCCAAATGCAATTCCAGCATAATTACTTGCCAGCAGGAACTGTCCCAGGAGCGGAAATCTTGCATCCTCTCCGTTTTTCACAATGTCTTTATAACCATTCAAGATGATTTCGATTGCTTTATAGCCCAAAAGTCTCGTCATGTCGTTGCTTTTTGGCGATAATGTAGATTCCACCGCATGAATCAATGCGTCTACCGAACTGGTCATAAAAACTTTAAATGGAAGTCCTTTCAATAATTCCGGAATCAGGACTGCATGGTGTGCATAAAGTTGATCGTCTGCAAGCCCCTTCTTTGTTCCTTTTGCATGTAAAGAAAAGACGGCGACATTAGTCACTTCTGATCCGGTTCCGCAAGTAGTCGGAACAATCACCAGTTCTTTCTCTTTTTCAATTTTGGTTATTCCGTCGTAGAGGTTTATCAAAGGAGACAGATTTTTCAGCGCCAATACTTTCGCAATATCAATAATTGTTCCGCCTCCGATGGCAATGATCCTGGAAGGGCTGTTTTGAATCTCAGCACAAATTGCATCTACCATATCATCCGAAGGCTCGCCTTGACCGAAATTTTCCTGATAAATCACCTCGCATTCCAAAGAAAGTTCTCCAAAATACGGTTCATAAATATATTGATTCGTAAGAATCAAATCCTGTTTTCTCAGTTGAAATTCCTTTGCAAATTCTGCCACTGATTCCAGCATATGTATTTGCGGTACTACTCGAAATGATTTCATTTATTTCTCACTCCAATTTCGCTTCATTATTCGGTTAAAACCTGAATCATTTCTGCCGCATTATCTATGGTACTTAATTTCAGCAGAACTTCTTTGTTACAAAATATGTTCATCAACTTTTCGAGCACATTTACCTGCCCGTCATGCGCATTCATTGCCAGCATAAACACTATTTCTGCAGGTACTGTATTCTTTTCATTTGCCATTTCCTTAAAGATCACCGGCTTTTTTAATCTGGCAATCGTCACACACGGTGTGATCACATGCTCAATATCTGTGTGTGGAATTGCGACTTTGATTCCTTCTGTCGACAGTCCCGTCGGAAATATTTGCTCCCTTTTTACAATTGCATCTGCAAAAGTATCTTTTACAAATCCTTTTTCTTTTATTTTTTCCGACATTTTGCGTAAAAGTTTTTCATCATCAGATGCCTCTATGTCAAATAGGACCAGATCTTCATACAATAGGTCTTTTAAGTTAAAGATACCTTTTGCCATTTTCGTTCTCCTTTTTATACGTTCTAATCCCTGCATTAATTAAAATTCCGTTTTGTACATCTTCTTTTCTTCTCAAAAACAACCATACACTTTCTGTGGATTTTTTACAAAAATCTGTTCCATCTCGGTTTTGGAGATTTTCAGTTCTTCCTGCATCCTCGGTATAAATTCTTTTAAGATAAACTCGTATCCATATCCTCCGTATGATTGAAAATAAATAGGTCTTGCAAGATCTGCACTGATCAGAACATGATCCATGTATCCTCCGTCAAACAGATCTCTTAACACTTTCAAATTCTCCCCAATCGGATATCTCTTTACTCTCGCTAAATTATCAACGGAAAGATACACTCCGCGTTCGGCAATTCGCATATATTCATTAGGATCTGGATTGCGGTCCATGTGCCCCAGTACAATTTTCTCCGACTCCACAGTTTCCTCCTCCAGAATATCAAGAATTTTCATTCCCATGATCCCTCCATGATGTATCCAGATTGGAGCATTCGTCTTTTTTGACACAACCGCCGCCGCACGCAGACATTTTTCCTCCTTTTTGTGGATTCCCATAAGAGACACCGCACATTTAATCTGTCCAGCTCGGATCTTTGTATCATCCATCCCGGATCTGATCTCTTTTATAAAGATATCTGCCAGTTCCTCCACGGAAGCTGTTTCCACCACATCAGGATGATATTCATGTGTATAATATCCGGTTGTGGCGATCACATGAACATCCGCTTCTTTCGAAATCGTTCGCATTTTTTCCGGATTTCTGCCAAAATCAATGCAAGTTCCCTCAACCAGTGTACCTCCTCCGGCATTTTTAAAATATTTCAGGTCCTGTATCCGTTCTTCTGCATCCTCAAATCCTAACAGTGGATCTTTATTTACAGGATACGCAGAACAGATCAGATGCTCATGTGTATAGGATTTTCCCATCTGTTCTGCAGGAATATCACCCAAAACTGTTCTGATATTCATAAATCCCTCTCCTTTGTTTTTCTAGAAAATAAACGCAAAAATCTTGTGAATGAGATATCCGAACCATTCGAATCCGAGGCAGAGTCCACCTACCGTCTGTCCTGATGCAACCGCGAATCCAGATTGAATCGCCGCCGTTGTAAATAATGGCGCCAGGTTAGTAACCATGTACAATGCAAGGATCATACTGAACAGTGTCACGATGATACTGCGAAACGAATTATGTTTACATCCATATACCGGTCCGATACACCAGTAGGCCAGAGATGGAAGATCTGTAAATGGTAGGAACTGATTTCCCGGAAGGATAACTGCCAGGAGGAGCACGATCGGAATGAATAGCAGCCCCATTGTAATTACTTCCTTTTCTCCCATCAACATACAGTAATCCATTGCCAGATTGAATTGACGTCCCGAAAATCTTTTCGCCATGAATTCTCTTGCTGCATCTGTAATAGTCGACAAACCTTCCATCATGATGCCAACCATCTTAGGAAGCAGATACATCGCTGCAGCCATTGACATTCCAACGGAAATAATATCTTGCCAACCATATCCTGCCAGTGTGGAAATGATACATCCAAGAATCAGTCCCAGGATAGCAGGTTCTGCAAAAAATGATACGGATGCCGGCAATTCATTCAGATTGAAATAAATCTTATTGAGTCCCGGGATATGGTCTAATACCCAGTTACATCCCCGTGAGAAATACAATTGTGCCGGGAGTCCTTGTGTAGAGAATGTAAGACCTCGCCACTGTTCGCCTGCAAAATCACAGATTACGTTTTCCTGACGTTCTGCAGTGATCGTGTTGACCATCATCATTACGGTACCTGCAGTAATTCCAATCCAATACTTATCTGTTGCCACGTAGGTCAGCATACCAATCAGAATAAAGTGCCACATGTTAAAGATATCTAAATTCAATGTGTGTGTCCATTTGAGTAACAGGAAGATTGCGTTTACCGTCAGATACACCAGGATACTGGTAGCCACAAATGTTCCGCTTCCAAATGCGATTCCTGAGGCTGCCGGCCAACCTACATCTGTGATTGTAAGCGATAGATGCCATCTTTCCGATAATGCTGGTACAATTTCTCCCAGATTATTGCTAATTAAACCGAGAGCCAAATTAATTCCTGTGAATCCGATACCGACCGTAATACCCGAGCGAATGGCCTCTTTCATTTTCATACCAAATACAATCCCTAGAATCGTAAATACAAATGGCATAATAACAGTGGCGCCCATTCCCAAAATTGTAAGAACAATATTAACCATAATTTCCTCCTATGATTTTTTCTTTATCTTAAAGTTTCTAAATACTCTTTCATATCATTTAATAGCTTATCTTTTCCCACTCCGGTTAAAAACGGCAATCCATTCATTGTCTTGATCTTGCTCAATTTTGAGGTGTCCACTGATTCCAGTGACATGGTATGTACAATAATATCCGGATGGAACTGACCAATTTTTGTGACAATATCTTTCACGCCGCAGGCAGATACCTCAATAGGGAGTCCCATATTTTCTAATCCGTTTTTAATACTTGTTGCAATGTGAGAAGATGTTGCGATTCCACTTCCACACATTGACACGATTTTATATGTTCTCATAAAAATTTCCTCCTTTATTCTTCATATAGGCCTAATCTTATTGCTGCGCGATCGTGCATGATTTTATAAGATTCCTCTGGTACTGCCGTCATTTTTCCGGCAAGCTGTGCCAGATAAGCTGTCTGCGTATTTTCTTCGGTATACTCTGCAACCATCATTGCCACATCCAGGGAAGGGCCGGTTGCGATCAAACCGTGGTTTTTCAACAATACTACACAGTTCTTTCCCATTACCTTGACAGCGCCTTCTGCGATTGCATCGGAGCTAGGAAGATCGAAAGGCGCTACTTTCACCGGTGTATATGGACTGGACGCTGCTGCGACACACGGAATCTCATCTACACACAGGGACATCACGGTGGAATACAATGCATGAGTATGAACTACTGCAAACATCTTCGGTTTTGCTCTCAGGATCGCAGTGTGCATCGGTGTCTCGGAAGAGGGTTTATAGTTTCCCTTCACCCAATCTCCATCTGAGATTCTCACAACCGGAAGATCTTCTGGTTTTAATGCTTCATATGGAATATTGCTTGGTGTGATTACGGCATATTTTTTTTCTTCATCTGCCATAGAGATGTTTCCGCTGGTTCCATGAATCACGCCCTTTTTCACACAAGTCAGTGCCGCGTTTAAAACCTGTTCCTGTAATATATGAATTTTTTCAGTATCCATTTTATTTTTTACCTCCAAAATGAAATGCTTCAAAGTTCTTTTCTGTTTTTTTGATTCAGCTGAATTTTTGTAATTTTATTTTAGCAATGGAGCATTGCCGATACAAGAGAAGTGATTTCCTATGCATAGGAATTGATTCTTTATTTTTTCATCCCATCAAAACAAGGTTGCTGCAAAAGAAACTCATTTCCTTTTGCAGCAACCTTGTTTAAGTTAATGTCATCAGATATTCTTTGATTTTCTTTAAGGCAGCCTCCCCTCCTATAGATGTTCTGCACTTTTCAATTTCATCATTGTATCATCAAATGTTTTGGTTTCCAATATCGTATGGAGTAGTTGCGGATTATTTGTCAAATTGACCGTAATTTCAAAAAATTGATTGAGAGTCTGAATATCACTTTTTCGCATGGCAAGCAGGAATATGACTTGTACATTATGTTCATCGTCCCATCGCACCGGATGATCCAGAATTGCAATACTGATCACACTTTTGATTGCACAGGCATCAATCGGATGCGGCATTGCTGCCATTTTCCCAAAAATGGACGGCGCCAGTTGTTCTCTTTTTAGCGTCTTATCAAAAAAATATTCTGGGACATAACCTTCTTTTAAGAGTTCATCTGACATATATTTCAGTAATTCTTCTTTTGTATTAAATTTTAAGCCGTAAAATGTCATTTCCGGTTTAAAATAATCAAAAATCGTATTTGAACGATTTCCTTTTTCTTTTACTTCCTTCATTCCCTTCATAATCTTCGTTACGTCTTCTGAACTTAGGGTTGGAGAAATCGTAATGATTGGGATGTTCGATTCTCCAAAAAAGATTTTTGGAGCTGTTGTAATAATCACATCGGGCAGATCTTTTCTACCTCTTGTATGCTGTAAATGGAATAGGGCCCAATCAGTTTAAAACGCCCTTCAAATTCAGACTTTATTCTGGACACTAAAAATGCATTTGCACTTTGTTTATTATTGCTGATCAGCGCAACCGTCATTTCTTCTATATTTCTTGAATTTTCCTGGCGTTCAATTGCAGCACCTAAATGTGCAGTAATATATCCAAAATCATCTTCTGTCAATTCTATATTAAACAAATCCTGGAAACAATGATTCATATATAGTGACATATCAAATACATATGGATATTCTGTTTTTAAGTACTGTAAAATCGGACTACTGTTTTTCGAAACCCTCTTTCTGTTTTTTACAATATATGTGATGTGCATAGTCAGTCCTGCTCTCAGTTCCTCGTCTTTCGTGAGATTGATTCCAAAATTCATAAAAATCTCCTGAAGAAATACATCAATAATTGCTAGGAAATATTTATAGGATTCTGTTTCTGTTTTATTCTCTATATTTTCATCTTTTATGCTGGATACTTTTACAAGAGACAACTGATGGATCAGACTTTCTCTTTCGATGATCGGAATCACAAAATTTTTATCACGTTCCAGAATATTTGCAATAGAGGTGCCAACTTCTTCTGCTTCCTTCGATGGGATCAATTGATTTTCTCTAATATTATCCAGAATACAGCCTTGATTCAAACGCCAAATTTTGATCGCCAGATAGATTGACGTTCGCAAAATATCCTCATCTGACATTTTCTTTTCATTTAAAGATAACGATTCCATCAAACAGTCGACACATTCATCCAGCAACGAACCGGAAAAGAATTTCCGGTAATTGTTCAACATCAGATAATCAGGATTCGATTTATCAATGATAAGATCTTTCAACAAATATCGTCTGGACTCTTCTGTACCTTCCGTCCATATTTTTCCACTTTTTCGCTGAACTAAAAATAATTCTTTTCGATTTTTTAAAATATTTTTTATCTTGTTGATGTCATGCTCCAGTGTCGCTTCGCCGACAAATAATTCTTCTTCCAATTTTTGAATGTCTACGGGGTGCGATACATCTGCCTGCAGTAACTTGATACTTAAATATCTCATTCTTTCATCAGATGTATTTGGAATATCCGTCTCATCAAATAGGATTTGATTTAATAGTTCCATATCGTTGGTTTGAAGACGATACCCATATTGTCTAGAGGATTCAATCAAGAACTTATGATCGAAAATTGCTGTATTAATTGCCGCAACATCACTCCGTACAGTTCTGACGGTTGTGTCCGTTTCTTTTGCAATGTCAGAACCTTTCACCCACCCATTTTCCCGCAACAGAATTTTTACGATTTTCTTTTGACGGCTGGTAATTTGAAATACTTTCATCGACATGGATAGAAACCTCCGAGTATATTTCGCTATAATCAGTATATCCTTAAACGCATGTGAAATACCATTGCTTTTTTTACCCTTACTTAGGAAAAAAGTGTACTGGCTTTCCTATCCAAATGTGTAAACTGTTTTCTCGTTTGTTGACAAAATTACAAGCCTATTTCTTTGGCGATTTCTGTTCCTATGTTTTAGGTTCTATGATTTCCATTTGCTCTTTCATTGTTTGTATAAATTTTAAGGAAGATTTTGCTGGTTATTATGTCGGCGTTTTTCTTGGCTGCTTGTGGGAATACGTCGGAGGATAATTCTTCAGCGCAGGCACTGCGGGATTTATTGAAGGAAGGTCCGTTGACCATTGACATGAGCGACTATGGGAATATGGAAAAAGTGGGTCCAATTGGCACCAGCCTTCCTACGAATAACGAGCAAATTACGACAGAAGCAGGAGATATCATTTTGTATCAGGGAAGCAACCTGGTCATTTATTATGATACCAATTCATGGAACTTTACCCGACTTGGAAAGATCAAAGATGTGACACGGGAGAAACTATTAGAGGTGTTTGGCAGCGGTGATGTCACGGTTACGTTGTCTTTAGAATAATCTATGGTATTATTTCAATGTCTCATTGTAACTATTGACATTACAACAAGAAGGCGTTATAGTATAATTGATAGATGAAATGATAAGCATTACATCAAATTCGTTCAATAATGAAAACTGTCTGGTGCCTTCTTATATAATGTCGAAATATCAGGTTTGCGGCGGTATATATGGCTATGCATCTTTACTGTAATTGCATTTTGTGGGAGACGAAGGTTGGCATATGGCAGTCGGACGTTATTATGATTTTCTGAAAAAATGGAAGAAAGGCGGTGTGCGTAATGTTTGGTTGGAGAACTCCCAAAACAGAGGATACGCCAAATGGAATTGACAGGTTGCGTGAGGCTCTGGACAAAGCGGATGTTGTAGTGGTTGGCGCTGGTGCCGGACTCTCTACTTCTGCGGGTTTTGTTTATACAGGAGAACGCTTTGAAAGATATTTCCATGACTTTGCTGAAAAGTATCATTTTAGGGATATGTATTCCGGTGGGTTCCATCCATATAATACACGGGAAGAATTTTGGGCTTACTGGAGCCGATATATTTATATTAACCGGTATATGGATGTCCCGAAGCCCGTCTACCATAAATTGTATGACCTGGTGAAAGACAAAGATTATTTCGTGCTGACAACGAATGTAGATCATTGTTTCCAAAAGGCCGGATTTGATAAACACCGGCTTTTCTACACGCAGGGGGATTATGGACTGTTCCAGTGCAGCAGGCCATGCCACCAGAATACTTATGACAATGAGGCTGTTATTCGGGAAATGGTTGAAGCACAGGACTATGTTATTGATACGGATGGTACATTGATTCTGCCGGAAGGAGTATCACCAAAAATGACGGTTCCGTCAGACCTTGTTCCGCATTGCCCGAAATGTGGAGAGCCCATGAGCATGAATCTCCGGGCAGACCATACTTTTGTGGAGGATGTAGGATGGCATCTGGCTTCGGAGCGATATGCAGAATTTCTCCGCAGACACCAGAATGTGAAAGTAGTGTTTTTAGAGGCAGCAGTCGGATTCAATACGCCAACAATAGTAAAATAT